>ONYG01000149.1 GCA_900321995.1 uncultured Methanobrevibacter sp.
ATATATTGCTAATGCTTTTATGTTTTTTAAAGGATACGCTAATGCATCGCTAATAATTTCTCCTAATTCCATAATTTTCACCATAATATATTTTTAAAAACCTAATGAATAATACAATTCATTATGTAGAGTAATATTTGTTAATACTAAATATATATACTTTATTATTAAAAAGAGAATTTTGTATAATTTTTTATTGAAAATAAACAAAATGAGATATTTTTTTATTTTATTTTAAACAAATTGAAAATGAATTGAAAAAAATAGACAATTTATTCAATTAACTGTTAATTGATATATTTTTAAATAATTATTTTGTTTAAAAAAAAGAATTACATAATTCAAAACATTACAAACAATAACACAACCAATATCCTACCACCAAGCATTGATAATAAGGACAATGTGTCATACAAAGTCTAACACCATATTGAGTAAATTATATCTACATTAATAATACAAAACATTGAAAACTCACTTAAAAAACTTAACTATTTCTCATTAATCATTTCTTTTAATTCAGACAATTGCTGTTTTAATTCTTCAGAATATTCATTTGATTTTTCTAATTCCTGCTTAACTTCAGTTAACTCATTTCTAGTTTTTTCCAATTCTCTTTCGTGAGAATGTTTTAATTCTTCAGAATATTCATTTGATCTTTTTAATTCCTGTTTAACTTCAGTTAATTCTTTCCTAGTTTTTTCCAATTCTCTTTCGTGAAAATTTAATTTTTGATTGATGAAATGGAGGTTTTCATCTATGCTAATGCCTTCTTCCAATACTCTATCTGTAAAGAATGATGAGATTACCCCTGTAATTGTACTGAATACCAGCACCCCAGCTATGATTAGGAAAAATGAAATAAATTTGCCAAGTGGTGAAGTGAATCCCATATCCCCATAACCTACTGTTGTTAAAGTAATTATAACAAAATATAAACTATCAAATAGATTAGGAGATTCATCAGTAACTGTTAATAAAATTGTAAAGAAGATAATCACGCCCAATACACCAATTAGGATTTTATCTATATTAGTACGTCGAATAACTTTTTCCAAATTATATCTTCTTACTATATTAACCACACTAAACACTCTAACAACCCGTATCAATCTTAAGAAACGAGTTACATTAAAGATTCCAGAAAGTGAACCTCCTAATGTATAAAATACTAAATCAAATGGTATTGAAGCAATTAGATCTAAAAAATTTTCTTTAGTGAATTTTAATTTTGTATCTGATTTGAATAGGCCATAGAAAAATTCAATTAATAAAATTGCACAGATTGTTAAATCGAAATTTCTTACAAAACCTGTATATTGGATTAAATTAATTTGAGGGATAGGTAGAGAAATAATTATTAAAATTAAATCTAAAACTACTAATATATCCAATAATGTTTCAAAATAGGATTTAATCTTTTTTATATTCATATTAACAACCCATACCATTAATTATTATTTTTTAATAAATTTACATCCTAGAAAAATCTAATTTGATTTATCTTATCAAATAGATAGTTTTTTACTTATTTTTAATAAATTAAATAAAAAAAATAAAATTAATTTAATTTAGCTATTTGACCTAATATTATTGCTCTTATAAGATAGCCTTCCAATGCCAATGTTTGTTTTCGACCTTCAAGAGTGAAATCCATTGTAGCTTTATTAGTTCCAGTGAAATATTCAACTTTTTGTTTATTTTCTCTTTGAATGGAAATGCCATCTTTAAAAATATTAATAGATAATATCTTTCTTAAATCAATATTTACAGATTTTTTACTGCCTACAAAAACTAATCTTTTATTTGTTATTATTAATTTTCCCACATCTACTCCCATTATTTCTTCATGAGAAACACTTCTACTTTGTCCAGTACCTGAATGCACAGTAAATCCTTTAGCCACCCTATACGAAGTACCAACACCCCCACTTCTAGATACTCTTACTGATCTGGGCTCACTTAACTTAATATTAGGCAGAGTAAGATAAGCCTCTTCATTCTTTTTTAAAATAACTGGAGAATTTGTTGCTTTTAAACTGATTTCCCCTTTAGATAACCCATTAACAACAGTTTGCAAATCCTTTTTACGTTGCATTTCTAGTTCTTGCTGTTTTTCTAATGCCAACTGTTTATCCCTTTCAGCTTGGTCCTTATCTGAAAGTCCTCCATTAGCTATTCTTTCCCATTCAGCGTAAGTTAATGTTTTTGAATTATACAAATTCCAAATACGGCTATTTTTATCAGATATGTCCACTAATTTAAAGTAGTTGCCATGTTTTTCAAGAGTTAAACCACAATTGGTACAGAAATAAACCAATTTATCTGATAAAAAGGATTTTTTATTTAAGTGGATAAAATTATGTTGATTGCAATTTAAACATGGAGATTTCTCAATAATATCATATTCTTTATACTTTAAAGGGATTTTAAGAGAACCTTGATAATTTGAAACTTGATTCCTATTATCATTATCTAAATTAGAAGAAGACGAATCAGTGACTTCTTCTAAATGCATACCGCAATTAGCACAAAAATTAGCATCATCCGAATTTTCAAACCCGCACTCAATACAAAACTTAGTCACCATATCACCAATATTAATTCTTTAAATTAATTTATAATTTTAATATATTTAAAATTTTTTTAAGAGCAAAGGGAAAGTAATAAAAGTAAAATGAACTCTTAAAAAATAGTTTATTGAAAAATAATTATAATAACATATATATTTGTCAAAAAATAATATAATAATATACATATATAAAGGTGTGATAATGGAAAAAAGAAAAATTTTAATTTTATTAATTTTATCCATTTTTATTATAGGAATGTCATTATCTGGCGTTTCAGCATCCACATATAAAGATTATTGTCATGGAAGCGGACAAAAACATAAAGCTACTTGGACAAAAAAATACGTCGGTACATCTTATGTGGGAACCACCTATAAAAATGGTCAAAAATATAAAAAGTATGTCAAGTTATACCAGTTAACTTGTAAGTGTAAAAATACAAAATACCATAAAGAATGGTTAAAATACCATGGAGGAAAATATTATAGTTATAGCACTGTTACTGCAACAAAAAAACCGCAATATGTATATAAAAAAGTAAAATCTGGCAGTTATGTTGCAAGTAAAAACTCAAATAAGTTTCATTATTCCTCATGCTCATCTGCTAAAAAAATAAAATCAAAAAATAAAATTACATTTAGCAGCAGGTCAAAAGCCATAAATAGAGGATATAAACCTTGTACTAAATGTAAACCTTAATTTTAACTTTTTTAATATTTTTTACTCTTTTTAAAATTTACTAATTTTTTTACTTATTTAATAACTTAATATTAGAATTCGATAAAAAAAAAAAATAAAAAGAATAAATACTTAAGGTTGACACTTTCCACAAGGAGAATAACCTTTACTTATCGCCTCATCACGACTTGAGAAATAAACTTTATTTGAAGGTTTCATCTTATCAACACTACCGCATCCTGGAGCATGGAATTTTCCGCTATTACTATTACCAACATAACTATCAGAGGTTCCACTATGATAAGTTGTTGTGCTGCCACTGCCTGAGGACCCGACAGATGAACTAGATGAATACTCTGAAATATCATAGTTACCAAAAGTTTGTTTTCCACTGTCAATTGATAAAGTTACATTTTCAGAATCAATCAAATAACCTTCAGAATCATATAAATTAATTTCTGCAAAGTCAGGATAATATTTAAAAGCATTTGCACTTGGAACTTCAATACAACCTGAAGAATCAACAACTTTTGGAACCTTATTTCCAGGATTTAATTGGGAACCGTCACGAGAATAGAAAATTTGTATAAGAACATCAGCACCAGAATATTCCTCTCCAACATAGATAGTTGCATATGTTTTATCTTCCAAACCGCTTCCTGTGGAAATACAGCCTCCTTCAATTTCCATCAAGTCAATATTATATGCTGAAACAAAATTCAGAGTAGAAATAACAAATAAAATTAAAAAAATTCCTATAAGAACCCTATTTAAATTAATTTTCATAAATACACCCCAACTAAAAATTAGTCTATAGTACTATTTTAAAAAAAGACATATAATAATTTATGCATTTTATTATAATGCTTTCAACATTTTTGATGAAATTATCAGGTTTTTTTTGAATAGTATAAACTTCTGAAATAGATTCTTTTAACATCAGAAGAAAATATTACAATAATATGAAAAGAATAAAATTAGAAAGTTTAATGAATCGCTGCCAATGAGACCATAAAAAAATCCAGGCCTAAAATTAAAAATTATTATTCTAATTAAAAATAATAAAATAAAAATTAATTTAAGCATGTAAAATTTTACAAGCTAAAAAAATTAATAAAATTAAAATATTTAATAAACAATATATTTATAATTAAAAAAACATATGGTGAAAAAATGGGATTATTTAGTAAAAAATCAGAGAACAAAAAAGAGCATAAGCTAAAATTGAAGAATTATGTGGCAGTTTCTTAGGAAATGATACATTTAAAAGTATTCTTGAAAAAAATAATCTTGATCAAGGTACTGCAAATACATATTATAAAAATGTTTTGAAAAATGAAATAAAAAATAATACTTTAAATTATGAAGATATTGAAAATAGATTAGATGAATTAATGAAACTAGATGTAGATACATTAAATAATAAAATAAAATATAAAGAAGATACTAGTTTATTCAAAACACAACAGGACATTAATAATTTTATGGGTGAAAAATATACTAAAAAATATAACAAATCATTAGAAAAAAAACTTGAAAAAGAAGAAACAACATAGATAAAGAAGAAGAAAAGATAAAAAAATTAGAACAAAAATTTGGCATCGATTTCCATGAAAAAATATGGTTTAAATATACTATTGAAGAAATGAAACGTTCAACTTTTTCTAACACAAACAATAGAAATGTGGATACTGCATATGTATTCATTGAAGATAAATTTATAGAAATATTTAAAGAATCTGCATGGTTAAAAACAAACATGGGAAGCAGAAAAATTTATTATGATAATATTGCAAGTATTGATTATGATGCTAGAGGCAGACTTCATGCAAGCAATAGTTTAATGATAAATCTTAAATCTTCGGACAATATACAATTAAAATTTGTTCAAGAAGAAATGGTCAACATCATTACCAATAAATTTGAAACTCATAGGGAAAATAAAGATGCTCCAAATACAATTGTTGTTGAAACTACAAACAACAGCAATGTTGATGATCTTATGAAAATTGCAGAATTATATGAAAAAGGATTATTAACAAAAGAAGAGTTTGAAGCTAAGAAGAAGGAGTTATTATAAAATATTATCTCTAAAAAGAAAAACAAATATACAATCGATAAAACAATGTTAAAAGTGTCTTTAGCGTAATTAAAAACACTTCAAGGGAATAAACTCAAACAGAAGAATCAACTCTTAACAAGAGACCATAAGGAATATACGGAATTTAATGGGCAGAAACGACTAAACGATTTTTAAGAGAAAAAAATCTGAAAACTAGCTCAATTATCCTAAAAAAAATCTATACAAATAAAGAAGAAATAAACGAAAGATAATCGTTCAAGCAAACAGTGGAAAATTAAAAAAATATAATAACTTAAAAAATATTATTATCAAATATAATAAAGGGGAATAACATGCCATATGATAATTACGAATTGACCGCTGAACAACAGAAAATAGCTGATGAGATGTTTGACGACCTTGCTCCGATTACGTTCATACAAGGGAAGGCTGGGACTGGAAAGTCTTATCTTATTAAAGCACTTCGCAGAACATTAGACATAGATGCGATCCTTTGTCCTACAAACTTAGCAAAGCAGGTTTATGGAGATTATGCAAAGACAATTCATTCCTTCTTCTTTAGTGAGTTTGACAATATCGATGAAGGTTATCAAAATCCTAACGAATATGAATATGTTAAAAGCCCCTATTTTCTCGATAAGATCAGCCGTACAAAAATAATTGTCATCGATGAGGTCTCTATGGTTCGCTCTGACCTTTTGGAGATGGTTCATAAGATTCTCTCTACTGCTCTTGGTAACGAACTTCCCTTTGGTGGCATTAAAGTAATATTGGTTGGTGACCTTTTGCAGCTTCCTCCGGTCGTTGAAGGGGATGAAATATTAGAGTATCTTGAAAACGAATATGGTGGAGTCTACTTCTTTGACAGTCATGTTATTCAAGAGAATCTTAGCCAAATAAAGTTTTACGAACTTGAAGAGTCTGTCCGTCATAAGGATGATTTGGGATGGGCCAGTATGCTTGATATGTTTCGTGAAAAGCCTAAAGTAAAAAAGATTCTTCCAATATTAAAGAAAATAAATCGTCGTGTTGTTGCGCTTGATGAAATACCTGAAGACATTACTGCAATAACTCCATCTAATGCTGAGGCTAATAAGATAAATCAGACAAAACTTGATAAGCTTCCAGGTGATGAGTTTATATCAAGGGCTAACTTTAGAATTAAGGAAATAGATTCAGATGAGTATCTGGAATTTGATTTTGAAGAAGAGCTTCCATCCTTAGATAGCGAAAAGTATCACCAAATAGAAATTCCATCTAGATTTGACCCTCTCTTAAGATATAAGATAGGTGCAAAGGTTATGTTAACCAGCTCAGTGAGTATAGGAAATGGGAAAAATGGAGATTTCGGTACTATAATTGATAAAAGACTAGAGGAATATCGTGGAGGATTAAAGGAATATGTTTTAATTAATCTTCGAGATAAAAATGACATAGCTTATGCAAGTGCTAAAGATAAATATTCTGTCTCTTACAGATATGAAATGGTTTATGACCCAGAGCATCATACTTTAGAGAGAATTACTCCATATATACAGCGTGTAAAGCAATTGCCATTCAAGTTAGGCTATGCATTTACCATACATAAGGCTCAAGGCCAAAGCTTTGATGAGATTCTTCTTGATTTGGAAAGCAATATCTTTGCATCAGGACAATTATATGTGGCTTTAAGTCGTGTAAGAACATTAGATGGATTATATTTAACAAAGCCTATTGCATTCAGTGACATCATAGTGGATGAAAGGATAATTCAATTCTTAGAATATTTAAGAACTGGTCAATTGGAAACAGACGATTATGCTCTGATTAAAGAAGATTCTAAAAATACTGCCTTTGAGGATTTATTAATGGAATTTTATGATGATGCAAAATTAAATATTAAAAATGATGAGAATGCAAGTTATACCATTAATAGATTGCTTAAATATGCTTATGATCTATACGAGGCAAATGAGTTTGAACTACTTTTCCTTGAGATTAAAAAGATAGCACAGATAATTGAAAGGTATTTTATACTATCTCCTGATGATGAAGAGACTATTGAAAGGATTAGATCAATGGCTGAAGAAGATGCTTGTGAAGAGACTTGTGATTCATCATTATCTGAACTTCATTCTATTTATAAAAGGGTATCTGATAATCTAAAACCTATTATAACTGATAAGATCCATTAGGTTTTTATCGGTTATTTCTTCTTTTTTTAACTAATACACACATTTATTCATTAAATTTTACCTTCTTTTCAATTAACCAATACAAACCTTTATATGTAACCAACCCCTTTTACATATTAGACTGTTAAATTTAAAAACATATTATTGGAGGTAATTTTTATGAAAAATAAAAATATTGGTTTAGATTATAAAGAAGAAAATGGCGATTTAAGAAACGATTTAAAAAATGGAGTTCATGACATGGAAAAAGCAGAAGGTTTTTCTGCTGAAGAATTCTATTTTAACTTAGATACTGTAATCAGAGAACTTGATGCTGAAAAATCAAGGAGAATCGCTAAATATCTTCTTGATACAATTAGGTCAGTAATCTATTTTGGAGCTTATTTCTATATCTTAAGAAGTTTAGACAGAGAAAATAAGCTTGAGGCTGAATTTGATTATTTAAAACAATTTGTTGATTATAAATTTGACATATTTATGATTACTAATTATATAAGATAAATACATTTTATAAAAATCCACTATTTTTTCTTTTTTTCTTTTTTTTCACAATTTTTGGAAATTATTCAAAATCACATAATTTCATATAATTATAAAGTGCACCGAATAGGGATTTAATAAAAAATATTTTAGAAAACTGGATAGAAAAAAGATATTTAAAAATAATATGTAAAGGTGAAAAAATGGAAGTCATGGATATAATTAATGAAATAGAAACAGGCAACTACCCAATTCAAGATGGTCTTGATTATCATATGGACTGTATTGTGATTGTCAATAAAGTCAGAACAAGATGTGAACAAATTAGCATTATACAGTGCGATTTGACAGAAAAAGGTAAGGGTATCGAACTCCTTCTAGAGTTAAGAAGAGGAGATTTCCTTACTTGGTTGTATATTGATGATATCGAATGTTTAGACGTTAAGGAAGTGGTAAATGACCTAATCTAAACTATATTATAATAGAAATTTTTATATTAATTCTTATTTTTTTTAATATAATATTAATAAATAAAAATTAAAAAAAAGTTCTATTTTTAAAAAAAGAAGAAAATAACAAATAAAAATTAAAAAAAAAGTTGAATTTTACTCTTGTGCCATTAAATAAGCATCATAAGCAGCATATAGTGAATATAAGATATTAATGATTGTTACAATCCAATGTCTAAAAATAAAATTAGCTATTAGTATTAAAACAATAAGCCCAATAAAGAATATAATACCTTTTTTAACATCACCAGCAACAGCTTGACCTAATCCTGGAATAAAAAAAGATAAAATAGCTGCAAGAATTGCATTAACCATAGCTTTCCCTCCATAATTCATTATTAAGTATTGGTATTACTTAATATATAAATTATATTTATTCTTTAATATATAATCCTTACGAAATTATCTAAACAATTTATGCTTTTTTCTGATTTATTTTTAATAATAATTCAAATTTTTTTAATTTACTCTTAAACAATTGAATATCATAGTCTTGAAAAAAATTCGACTTTGCAAGTCGAATGATTGAGTTTAAATTTTCAAAGATTTAATTTTTTAATCCATCTTATAAATTTAAATTTATGAGTTAAAATAAAATAGACTAAAAAATTTAAGATTGACAATAGAATCGTTTAAAAAAAATAAGACTAAAAATTAAAAAAAGATTAATACTAAATAAAAAAAAATAAAAAGATCCACTATTTTTTGGTGAATACTAAAAAAATTTTTATTCTCCAGTGAATAGTGGAAGTTACAATAAATATCAAGGTTAATAATATGCATATTTAGTAACTTTTACATAATAATTTTTTTTGAATTTACCATATATGTCCCAACCGTATCCGAGAGAACCCATATTATACCTTTTTTTACCATACCATGCTTTTACGAGAGTCCATCCTTTTTTATTAAAAGGTTTCAACATAGGACTAATGATATGAGGATACCTAGCTATGAAAAATGTCTTATACTTAGTTTTAAGCTTATATGCATAATATTTATGTTTTTTAACAGTTATCCTAAAGTTAGAGGAACTGCTATAAACATTAGACCCCCCTAAGAAAGTAGCTTTACAGTAATATTTTTTATACTTTTTAGGAGCATAAAAGGTTACTCTAGCAACACCATTATTTACTGAGGCATAATAATCCCTACCATTGATGCGCATCTTTACTGTTCCACCATCATAATAATCCCCATTATATTTATCTTTTACATAAGCATAAAGATAAATCTTGCCAGATTTAGTTCTTTTTGATTTTATAGTAATTTTACTAGAAGATTTTGTAATTTTAATTGTGCCATATTTAACCCAATAATTACTAGAGGACACTAATCCTGCTGTGTATTGATCCACATCAAGACCATCTAAACTCCACTCTAAGTCCTCATTATATCCAGAAAGGTACTCGCTATGAACACAGTATCCGTCAGAATCAAAAACCTTGAAATAACCGCTGAAATAACCTTCCCAACCTAAATACAAATATTTTCCAGAATTATATCTTGCACTTATGGAATTAACATAAACGTTATATGGACCATTATTACTAGCTTGAAGAACATTTTTAGTCTTACTATTAATTATAACATCATCATCAATACATACATCATCTGCATCAACTTCATTAGAGATAGTATCAGTTTCTAATGAATCATCAACTGCAGAATTTAAATCAGCATCATCAGCATCATTAGATGCTAAGTTACAATTACTCAATTTTAAGTCATTATTTTCTCCAGTATGTACAATACCCTCATTAGCATCATCTAAAACAACTGTATCTGATGAATCTTCAGCAGAAACAACTGAAATAGATAATAACATTATGAGAAATATTGATATAAAAAACAAGTTTTTTTTAAACATATATTTCCCCCAAGAAATAAAATAAGCGTATTTAAAGAGATTTAGCAAAAACTAAAAATTATTAAATACAAAAATACCTATAAATTAACTATGTTCAGCATACTATAAAAAAGTTTTTATTTTAAATTAATTATAAATGAAATTTAAAATGAAATATAAAAAATTTTTAAGAATTTCTGAATAAAATTTGAAAAAATAAAAAATGAGAAAAATAAAATTGTCATATTTTTCTCATGAAAAAAAGAGAAAAAAATCAAATCAACCCATATAAGTAGATTCTACATAACCATGACCATCATCATATGTTTCAACCCCAGTGCTAGGATCATAACTTACCCTCATACCATTTGAACCATCAATATGCTGAATTCCATTTGAATCAGTGTATTCATTGACATAAGTACCATATTGAGGAGAATACTTTTGATAAGTTGGCTTAGGCTAGCTTACAGTAACTTTCTTAGCCTTTTCTTTAATTGTTAATTTTTGTGTTGAACTATTGCCAGTGTAATTATCATTTCCTTCAAAGCTTGCATTGACAGTGTATTTTCCTTTTTTAAGCTTCAATTTTAATTTAGCTACACCTTTTGAATTTGATTTGATTGTCTCTTTAATTACTTCTTTACCGTTTTTATCAGTTATAGTTACATTAATAATTCCATTAGAAATTGGAGTCTTATTCAAGTCAGTTAACTTAATGCTTAATGAACTTCCATTGTATAAAGTCTTATTGCTTGTAATAGCAATTTTAGAATCTTCTTTCATATTTGAGTAAGCTACAAATGCTGCAGCAATTATGGCTACTACCAATATAACACTTATGCAAATAATTAATAATTTCTTATCATCCATAATTTCACCAATGTTTTACTTAAAAATTAATAAAAAGATCAAAAGAATAAAATTTGAAATAAAATGGCCAATTAATTTTCAATTATTTTCTTCTTCATATTCTTAAATTCATCATCAGTCAAAAAACCTTTATCAAATAGATTAGTCAGTCTCTCTAACTCACTTACTTGAGAATTATCTAATCTAACTAATTCAGAATCAGAATCTATTCTTTCAGTTTCTAAACCCCAACCAGGCTCTTCATATTTTATTCCTAAAGCCCTTTCATTTATAATATTCATTAAATGAGTTAAAATAATTTCTGACTGTTTTTTATCTAAAAGTTTTGGAACGATAATTACCCTTTTATTTCGCAACAGAGTGAGAAGACCTTGATTATTATTTTTCTCCCCAAATAATTCCATTTTAATAATTTGATTATAAGGAATTCGAATATCACTACCATCCATAGACCCATTTTTAAAGACGATTCCCTTATCAACAACTTGAATAATAGTCCGAATATTTCTATTCTCTTCATTTTGACTAGTACCGCTAGTTGCAGCCAAACCGACAAACCCCAAGGCCAAAGTAGCGACACCTTTAGTGGCACCACTTTTACCAGATGTTTTTAATTGCTTTTCCGGAAGGATAACATTACATTCAACTCCTTCAAAAATATTATAATTAGATAAAGTTTTTTCATAAAGTTTAGATTGTCTTTCAGCATTATGTTGCTTAAAATCATCAACAAAACTCATTATATCACCCAAAAAAAATAAGCATGTTTTTTTAAATTTGTATTTAGATTTGTTCAATAAACTATAAAAATTTAAAGTAAAGTATCTATGGAAATGTATTGAAAATTTTTTAAATTAGAAAAAATAGAAAATTAAAAATAGAATTAATAAAAAAGGTTATAATGTATATATAAAAACTATGTGAAGGTGATATGAAATGAATAAGAAAATAATAATTGGTTTACTTATTGCTATTCTTGTTGCAGGAATTGCTGCTGCAGTAATTCTAAACAATAATAACTATGAGAAAAAGACTATTGAAATATTTGAAAACGGTACAAGCATGACAGTGCCAGCAACAGTTAACTTGACAAACCGATCAGATAATGCAGTTAATTTTGATGATAAAGAAAACACCACCCATATTGTAGCGTTCAGATTTGATGACGAGAATAATTTTTTAAATATAAATTCCCTATTAGAATCAATAGTCGATGAATATATTCACAATGTAACTGATAATGCTGAATTACAAGATAATGGAGTGTTTAAGCTTTCTGCTGATGAAAGGAAAAAGATTGCTGCTCAAACAGGAATTAACATTAAAGATAAAAAGGATGCAAAGGACTTATACATTGGAGTCCTTAAGAATGAGTCATTAAATCAGACTATTATCATTGTATCTGAGAATGAACAGTATGTTGTTGACATGATGGATAGCGTCAAATGGAAAGCACCATCCAAAATCATTAATAAGGAAACTAAGACTATAGATAACACCCCAAAGTCCAATAAATCTGTTGAAGAACCAGATCCTGAGACTGGATACAACTCTACTTTTTCTGGTGTTAGTGCAGAGAATAATTTAGCAGATTACCCAGAATATGAAGAAAGTGAAGATAATTCTCTTGATGAAGTTACTTATGGGGAAGAACAATTTAATGGATGAATATTAATTCAAATTGAAACTTTTAAATTCTTTTTAAAAAAAACAATATTGAATACCCATTAAATATACAATATCCACATATCTACAATTTAATATAATACAAACCATAAAATATAATTTATAACAAAAAATGATTTATTAAATATTTTAAGTGATAACATGAATAAGACATTTATTACCAAGATGCCAAATCATATTGGTGCTTTTTTAAAAGCAAGCAAATGCTTTTCAGATTTGGGCATTAACATTACTCGTGTGAGCTACAACAAAACAGTGGATTCACATCTATTATTCATCGATGTTGAAGGTGATGAAAAAAGCCTTGAGAAGGCAACCCAAGAGCTAATTTCAATAGGATACATACAATATAATTTAGATTACCGTGATGTAGTGCTGCTTGAATTTAAACTTAAAGACATTCCAGGTGCGGTCACTCCAATTTTAGAGTTAATCAGTGAATTTAATTTCAATATCACATACATCAGTTCCCAGCAAAGAGATAAAAAGTATCAATTTTTCAAAATGGGCCTTGTTGTTGAAAACAGCACACAAATCAACAAATTCATTAAAAAAGCAAGTGAATTATGTCAAATTAAATTAATCAATTCAAATTACGCCAATAAAATTTATGACAACAGCTTCTTCTACAATAACTTTGTTAATCAGATATCCTCAACAATAGACATTACAGACAAAGCAAAAAATGAGTTAATTATCAATACAAACCTTGTGATGCAGATACTTAATGAAAGCGGAGTATTGCCATTCCAGACTTTTGACAGCATAAGCCGTTTTACAGAAATCATTGCAGCTTCAAAAGGAAAAAATTTCTCCGCAAGGACAACACACCATAAAATAACTGAAAATACTGAAATAACACTTATAGAACCCCCATGCGGAAGCAACATTGCCATTATAAAAAGCTACGACAAATACCTATTCATTGATACAGGATACGCGTGTTACGAGGAGGAGATGCTGTCTCTCATCAAAGACATCATACCCAACTTTGACAATATCACAAAAGAGGTATTCATAACTCATGCGGATGTTGACCACTGTGGCCTATTGCCTCTCTTTGACATTGTTTATGCCAGTGCCAAAAGTGCAAAATCCCTAAAATTTGAATATGACAATGAAAACAATTTCCGTCAAGAAAATCCTCTTCACAAACCCTACATCAATATTTGCAATATCCTGACTTCATATAAACCAATTTCCCCTCAAAAAATCCATGTGGTAGGAAATGAAAAGAAAATTGAGAAACCTCTCGAACAGACAGGACTTTTTGATTTTGGAGAATTGCATTTTAATATTTATGAAGGAAAAGGAGGTCATCTTCCAGGAGAATCCGTTTTGGTTGATTTCGAACATAAAATCGCTTTTACTGGAGACATTTTCATAAATATGAAAGACATGATTCCTCAACAAGCAGAATACAACAAATATGCTCCAATTCTAATGACTTCAGTGGATTTTGATCCTGATCTTTGTCGAGAAGAAAGAAACGATTTATTTAATGAATTAAATAATGGAAAATGGCAAATCTTTGGAGGTCATGGAGGTAAAAAGACATATGAATCATTTTAAATCTGTTTGTCTTTTTGACATGAGTTTGTTGATTCCATCATCACATTACTGACACACTACTGCTCCATAACCATCCAGAGAGTGTTGTTAATTGAAGTTGCATACTCAAAATCACATACCACACTCATTGCCCCCATAATTGAGGAAAATA
>ONYG01000152.1 GCA_900321995.1 uncultured Methanobrevibacter sp.
AAAAAAAAAAAAAAAAAAAAAAAAATTAAAACTTAAAGTAATAAATAAGTAAAATAAAAAAAAGTAAAAGTAAAAAATAAGTTAAAAGTAATAAATAAGTAAAATAAAAAAAAGTAAAATATTATTATTTAAATTACTCTTTTTCTAAATTTTCTAAAACTTGTGCTGTTAGAGTTCTAACATGATCAGCAGCTATTTCAAACTTCTTGCGTTCATAATCATTCATATGAATAGGAACGACCATAGCAACTCCTTTTTTAGATAAGACTGCTGGAACACCTAAACAAACACCTTCCATATCTGCAATTTCCCCTTCCAGATAGATGCTTACTGTTAGAATCTTATGACTATTTGTGATAATGGTTTGAATAAGGTTTGAGATTGCATAAGCTGGACCATACTCGGTAGCACCCTTTTTTGATATAATAGTATTTCCTGCATTCCTAAGTGTTTTGATAATCTCTGGAATGTCTATCTTCACATCCTTTATAAAATACTTTAAAGGAATACCACCAATAGTGGTTGAGCTTAGAAGAGGAACCATACGTTCTCCATGTTCGCCTACTACCCTTGTATGAACTTCACTACTATTGATATCCAAACGTCTGGAGAAATAATTCTTTAATCTTAATGAATCCAAGTGATTTCCTAAACCAATAACTCTTTTTTTATTAAATCCAGAAGCCTTTAAGGCAACTGCAGTCATAACATCTACAGGATTTGTTGCAATTAAAATAATGGAATCTGGAGCATGGATAGATATTTGCTTTGCATAATTATATACAATATCAGCATTTATAAAAGCCAAATCACTTCTTTCCATTCCTTCCTTTCTATGAGTACCTGCAGTGATTAAAACAATTTCAGATCCGGCCAAATCTTCAAAATTAGATGTTGGAGTTAATTTACAGTCAATATCTTCTGCAGCTAATGCATCATACATATCATAGGTTTCACCTTTAGCCTTAGATACGCTTTGTTCCCTAGCAAAAAATACTACTTCATCTACAGTGTCTCTTCTAGCTAACTTAAAAGCAACATTTTTACCTATGACCCCTGTAACTCCCATAATACTGATTTTTGTCATGTCTTTAGCCTCCACAAATTTATTAAAAAAATATAGCAAGTTTTTCAAAAATGTATAGTTGTTTATAAATTTTGTAATATTAAATATAGTTAAATTATATTATGTAATTTATTATAAAAAAACATTTCTAATATTTATAAATTAATATAAAAAAATAGGAGAGTAATTAAACCAATTTCCAAGATTCTTAATAAGATTAAGAATAAAATATTGGTCAAAAATTACTTTTATGATTAAAAAAGCTCTTTTAAGTATTTTCAAGTTATGGTTTAATTTAAATTAAAAAAGCTCTTTTAAGTATTTTCCAGTGATGCTCTCTTTTGAACTTAAAATGTCATCCAAGGTTCCCCTTGCAAGTATTTCTCCACCCCTATGATTATCATCAATACCAATATCAATAATATAATCTGCATTTGCAATTATATCAAGGTCATGTTCAATTACAATTACTGTAGCGCCATCATTAATCAATGTCTGGAAAACATTTAGCAAAACCTTCACATCTAATGGATGAAGACCGATTGATGGCTCATCAAATATGAAAATGGAATTTTTCTGGCTTTTTCCAATTTCAGATGCAAGCTTTAGCCTTTGAGCCTCTCCACCAGATAAGCTAGGAGTAGCTTCCCCAATAGTCAAATAACCTAATCCTAAATTTGAAAGCTTTGCCAATTTATTTATGACTTTTTTTAGGAGTGATTGTATTGAACTGTCATCTGTTTCAATAATTGAAATCTCATCGATTGCCTCATCAATTGTCAATGCCATAATATCCTTAATGGATAATCCGTTTAAGCTAATCTCATCAGCTTCACTTGAATATCTAAGGCCATTACAGTCAGGGCAAGTTATCTCAACATCTGGCAAGAATTGAACATCCATTGAGATAGTGCCTGTTCCATTGCAGCTAGGACATCTGAGACTTCCTGTATTATATGAAAAGTCAGACATATTATAGTTTTTCTCAATTGACTCATCCAATTTAGCAAATATTCTCCTTAAGTCATCAAGAACACCACTATAAGTAGAAACTGTACTTCTGACATTCTTTCCAATAGGCACACTATCAATAAGCTCTATTTTCTTAATCTTATCAGCATCAATATAATTTATGTTATTTGGAAGTTCTTCTTGGTCTATCAATGATTTTACAGCAGGGTATAGACTTTCAAGCAGAAGTGTAGTTTTTCCGCTTCCAGAGACACCGCTGACAACAGTTAATTTTCCTTTAGGCATGCTTACATCCAAAGGCTTAACGTTATGTATTTCATTTGTATTTATCTTTATTGAACCATTATCGAAAACAGACTCTTTAGTTGACTTCTTTCTAATGATGATCTCTTCCTCTTTGGCTAAAAATCCGCCTATTAAAGAGTCGCCATTTTTCTCTATTTCATCGATTGTCCCCTCTGCAATTATATTTCCTCCAGCACTGCCTGCAGATGGACCCATTTCAATCATATAATCTGCAACCTTAAGTATGCGGCAATCATGATCAACTAGAATTATGCTGTTTCCATCTTCAATAAGCCTATTCATAACATTAATCAGCCCATCAATATTTGCAGGATGGAGACCTATTGATGGCTCATCTAAAACATAAAGGACTCCTGTTGTTGGATTCCTTAAGGTTCTAGCAAGCTGGACCCTTTGAAGTTCTCCAGTTGATAATGTGTTGCTTGGCCTATTTAGAGCAATATAGCTTAAGCCTAAATCAAGCAGGATATTTGCATTATCCATAAACTCTTCAGCAATATTATTAGCCATTTCCTGCATTTCATGAGGCAAACCCTCTATAACATTAGGAATCCATTTGACGATATCCTCAAGAGTCATTTCACAAGCCTTGCTAATGTTTATTCCACCAAGGAGAGTGGAATTAGCCCTTTTATTAAGCCTTGTTCCATGACATTCCTCACATTCCCTCAGTTTAAGATACTTATTTATTCTTGTAAGGCCCTTTTCTGTCTTGGCTTTTTTTAATGCTTCCTCAACAGCCTTATGAGCATTCCTATACTCAGCATTCAATTCAAATAGCTTACCATTTTTAGATGGAATGTTAATATATTTCTTAACAGATGGTCCATTGTAAACGATATCCTTTTCCTTATCTGTCAAATCCTTAAATGGAACATCGATCCTAACGCCAAGCTCACCTGCAACATTATACATCCAACTAATTCCAAACATGTTCCATGACTCAACTGCACCCTCTTCAAGTGTCTTATTCTCATCTGGAACTAGAGTGGAATCATCAATGACACGTTCTATGCCTGTACCTCCACAATGAGGACATGCCCCATCTGAATTGAAGGCATACTCTTCAGCTCCAAGACCAAAGAACTTCTCTCCACAGACATCACATACAAGCTCTATCTCACGGGCCACATTCATTGAAGGCTTGAGCATATGTCCATTTGGACAAATGTAATTTCCACAACGGGAGTAGAGAAGCCTTAAAGAGTTTAAAAGCTCTGTAGAAGTTCCAAAAGTACTTCTGATATTTGGCACATTAGGCCTTTGATGCAATGCAAGAGCTGCAGGAACATATTGGACAGATTCAACATTAGCCTTTTCACTTTGAGAGATTCTCCTTCGTGTATATGTTGAAAGTGCTTCAAGATACCTTCTTGAACCTTCTGCATATAATACTCCTAAAGCCAATGAAGACTTTCCGCTTCCGCTGACTCCAGCTATTGCCACTATCTTTCCAAGAGGAATATCCACATCAATGTTCTTTAAGTTGTGTACTCTTGCTCCTCTAACTAAAATTGCATCTTTATACATAATAAGACCTAAAAATAATGATTAAAAATATAAATATAAAAAAATAGTTTATAGAAATTAAAAAAAATAATAAAAAAAGTTATCACAAAAAATGTGATAAGAATTATGATCAAGGATTTTGGCCGAAGCCAAAACACTTGAGTCTATTCTTCACCGCCACGGCCAGCGAATTCTTCATTGATTTTGTATAATAAGGAGTTGTCATCGCCAGCTAATTTGAGTTTAGCTAAGTTTTCCATAGCGTTTTCTTCTTCTTCAACTTGTTCTTCAACGAACCATTGTAAGAAGTTGTTAGTAGCATGGTCTTTTTCTTCAATAGCTAAGTCGACTAAATCGTTGATTAAGCCAGTTACCATTTTTTCATGTTCTAAAACATGTTCAAATGCAGCGAGTGGAGATTCCCATTCAGTTTGTGGAGCGTCAATTGCAGTTAAGGTAACGCTTGCTCCTCTTCTGATAATGTAATCGTAAAATTTCATACCATGTTCTAATTCTTCTGCAGCTTGTACTCTCATCCAGTTAGCAAAACCTGCTAAATCGATGTCTTCAAAGTAAGCTGCCATAGATAAGTATAAGTATCCAGAATAAACTTCTGCATTTAATTGAGCGTTTAATGCTGCTTCCATTTTTTCATTTACCATCATATCACCTTGATAAAATAATTAAAAAATAATATTTAAAAAAATAAATATTTCTAAAATTAAAATAAAATAATAAATAACTCAAAACTAAGCTAAAAATTAAAATAAAATAATTAAATAAGCTAAGACAAGTTAAAAATTAAATAAAATAATTAAAACTGAAAAATAATTTAAAAATATATTTGAAAAAATAAATAAATTATTATTTTTTAAAAAAAAAGTAATTAATTTATTCATCTACAAAATCTGCTTTTTCTGCACCACATAATGGGCATACCCAATCATCAGGTAAGTCTTCAAATGCAGTTCCTGCATCAATTCCATTATCTGGGTCACCAGCATCTGGATTGTATTCATATCCGCAAATATCACAAACATAAACCATTTTTTCACATCCAAATTAAGTAATTGAAAATAAACTAATTGAACTTAAAATAAATTAATCTATTCCAAAATATAATTATTATTGTTCTCTAAACATTTTTTTAACAGCACCGCATAATGGGCAAGTGAAATCATCAGGTACATCTTCCCAAGCAGTTCCAGCTGCGACATCTTTTCTTTCTTCACCAGTTTCAGTGTCGTATACATATCCGCAAATAGTACATCTGTATTTAGCCATAATTTAACCTCCCTTAAATTAATTACAATTATATATAGAACTTAATAATATATAAAATGTTTTATTACTTTACAACATTTTTAATAAAAACATTTTAAGAAAAAAAATAAGAAAATAAATAAAAACTGTTAATATAAAACTTTAAGTTTATGAAAGAAACACTAATCAATAGAATAAGAATAATAATAAAAATAAAAAAGAATAAAAAGAAAACAAAAATAATTAAGAATAAAATTAAAAAATAAAAAAGAATAAAAAGAAAATGAAATAATTTAAAATAGATTAAATCATTTGGAACTTAATTTGGCACCAATATTAAAAACTTCTTCAAGGTCTTTTTCAAATTCCTTTTCTTTTTCAGCTATTTTCTTTTGAGCCTCTGGAGAAGTTTTGGATCTTTCATTTTTAGATATGTTACAGGCAGTGTAAATGCAAACTTCACCATTAAGCATCTTTAAAACCTCTTCAGATTGTTTCAAATGAGGCCTGATTGACTTTTCAAAGTAATCCTTAGGATAATTAATGCTATAGAAAAGCCCTACATTAACCTTTCCCTTAAATGCATTGCCAACTTCATATGAGACCATACAATAGATAAGTCTTTCAAGCAATGCCATATAATGGCTTGTTGGTGCTGAAAAAAATATAGGTGCCGCCACTAAAAGGGCATCTGCATCAAAAATCCTCTCAATAATAGGTGAAAGATCATCTCTCCAATAGCATTTGCAGCCATCCTGATTCTTCTGCTTGCAAATTAAACAAGTCATGCATCCACATAATTCTATCTTATATAAATCTATATACTCCACATCAGAACCAACAGATTCAGCATCTTTAGCTGAGATTTCGCTAATTGTGCATTCAAATCTCTTCTTTTTGGGCCAGCATTAATCACTATAGTTTCAAAAAGACCACCAATAAGCATATTAAAAGTAATAAAAAAATAAGTTCATCCAATAAATTTAATTTAATTTAATTTAAGACAAGTTTATTTTACCAAAAGAACAGGAACTTTAGCAACTTTCAAAGCATTTAAAGCCACACTGCCGATTTTCTTATAATCAATTTTGTCTTCCTTTTCCATAGATAAGCCATAAGCTCCAAAAATGGCAATGTCTGGATTTATCTTTCTAATCATGGTTTCCATATCTATGATTGGGTCTGCTGTAATGATATGTTCCACCACAACAACATCCTTTTCCTTTCCCTTTGCGGTAATATCATCCAATACAGCGCCTCCAGCATCATCTAAATCATCATATGTAAAATCTAGACCAAAATCCATAATATAAAGTGCAGAAATCTTTGCATCATACTTTGAAGCTAAATCAATAGCCATATCCACTGCCTTATCTCCACATTTTGAGCCATCACTAGCAACTAAAATATTCTTAAACATAATATCATCTAACAAAAATAATGAACAATAATCATAAAAAGTCCTAAAATATTTCATAAATTAGAAATAAAAAAAATAAAGAAATTAAAATAAAAAATAAAAATAAAAAAAGAAATAGTTTTAGGAAATAAATAAAAACTATTCTGATTTACATTAAATAATCTGCATGACAGAATCCAATAAAGTCATCTACAAGCTTTTCAACGTCTTCACTATCATCCTTAAGCAATCCTTCATCAATGAAGACTGCCCTATTGCTTAACTCCTTAATGAAGTCAGTGTTATGTGAAACCATTACAACTGTAGTGCCATAGTCTTTGCAAATCCTTTTAAGTGAGTTTGCAACTATTCTTAAGGTCTTTGGATCTAAATCTCCAAATGGCTCATCTAACAATAGGATTTTAGGCTTGGATACAAGCACTAAAGCCAACATAGCCCTAACCTTTTGACCACCAGATAATTCATATGACTTTCTGCCTAAAATATCAAGAGGCAAGTCAAGTGCTTCAAATAAATCTTTAACTTCTTCCTTGATTAAAGTTTCAGGGAATTTAGGGAATAACTCATCGAGAATAGAAGGGTCAAGTCCAATCTGTTCAAGACGTGCTTTAGCTTCCCTTTCTGGAAGGTCAGTCAATTGGTATAAAGCATCAAGCAAAATATCTGGAAGACCAAGCTCTTTAGCCCTTTCCTTTGCTTCCTCTACCATGTCCCATCTTTTATATCCTAATTTAACTGCCAATTGGCTTTGAACGGTAGCATAATAATTTAAAGCAAATTCCTGATGCATGAAACCAATGTTTCTTCTGATTTCCATCCTATCAAGGCTAGCATCCTTAATGTTAACCCATCTTACTTCCTCTTCGCCATCTTTATTATTTACAAGCTTAAACAATACGTCTCCGTCATCAGGATAGTCAAGTCCACCTAACATTCTAAGGAGAATTGTCTTACCTGCACCACTTGGGCCGACTAGAGATAGGACATTGCCTCTTTTTACATCAAGATTAACATCCTTCATATGCAAAACGTTTTTACCTTTAAGCAAATAGAACCTTTTATCAATATCTGTTGCTTTAATGATAGCTTCATCAGTGGATTCAATAGTGATATCAACAGGCTCATCAATGTCCTTTAGGAACTCATCAACAATCTCATCTACAGGACCATCCTTAACAATCTCCCCATCTTCCAAAAGAATAACTCTGTCTGCGAGGAACTTATGGATTTCAGGCAAGTGAGATACAAGAATTATTGTGATATTAAGCTCTTCATTGATTTTCTTAACAGCATCTAAGATTTCTTGTTTTGTTTTCGGACAAGCCATAGTTGCAGGCTCATCAAGCAACATGACTTTAGGTTTCTTAGCTAATTGACGTGCCATGATTAATCTTTGCTTTTCTCCACCGCTTAAAACAGAAGCCAAATGGTCTGCCTTATGATCAAGACCGACAAGCTCTAACAATTCCATAGCTTCCTTATCAAATTGGTCATGAGCCTCTTCTAGGTTACAGCTTGCTTCATCACCATATTTAGCCCCATATAATTTTCTCAATACATTGTCAAGAACTGTTTCAGGCCAAATACCGAATGATCTTTGAAGGTGTATTGCTGTTTCTTTCTTGATTTGATTAAAATAAAATTGGGAAGAATCTGGCTTGATTGTATATCTGCTTAAAGTGAATTCTCCTTCATCAAACTTCTCAACACCTCTTAATATTCTAAGAAGTGATGTCTTACCAGACCCACTGGTTCCTATAATTCCTAAGATTTCTCCTTCTTCAACTTCAAGATTAATATTTTTTAAAGCAGGAATTTCTTCCCCATTGTCTAATTTATATGATTTAGAAAGGTTTTTAATGCTTATCATATATATCACTAGTCTTTTTTTATAAATAAGATTAATTTATTAGTTATTGTTAATTTTATCAAATATAATTATTCTTTAAAAAGTTTTATTAGTAATTCAATATCTTAACTTAAGAAGAATATTTGAGACTTAAATTTAATAAAATATTTTAAAAATTTATTATAAATTATACTAAATATAATATATTTAAGATATTATTTAAAACCTTTTATTAAATTAACAAAAAGTATTAAAAGTATTTATAAAAATATGAAAAAATTAAGGAATCATAAAAACAATATAATGAAAAAAATAGTAATCCAATAAAATCGATATTAAAAAAATAAGAACTCTAAAAAAACAATATAATGAAAAAAATAGTAATCCAATAAAATCGATATTAAAAAAATAAGAACTCTAAAAAAACAATTTAATGAAAAAAATAGTAATCCAATAAAATCGATATTAAAAAAATAAGAACTCTAAAAAAACTATATAATAACATTTGTGTAAAAAATATTAATAATTAAAATAATATAAATAAAAATAAATTTTGATAATCTAACATTATACTTAAGAGGTGAAAAGATGTCATTTAGTTTAGAAAGTATTGGAATAAAAGCAGGAGGAAGATATGAGACTATCTACACCACTATGAACAAAGCAGGTGAAATGGATGCTGCACCAATAGGATTAAAATGCATAGGAGATTATGATATTGCAGCACGGATATTTGAAGGAAGCACAACCTTAAAAAACATTCAGGAAACTGGAATCTTTGTAGTTAACGTTACAAATGACCCCTCTGTCTTTGCAAGGTCATTATATGGAAACCTTGAGGAAGATGAATTTGTAAAAGATGATGACATTGTTTACTTAAGACATGCAGACGCTTATTTCATTGCTCTTGTAAAATCAATTGAAGAAATGAAAGGCGAAAGGGACCATGTCAATGAAGGCGAAAAGAACTATATCATCAAGGCTGAACCACTTAAGATCATAATCAATAAGCAAGGTGCTAAAGCATTAAATAGAGGCTTATTTGCATTTTTAGAATCATTAGTCGATTATACAAGAGTGGACATTATTGATGATGAGAAAAAGGAAGAGTATAAAAAACGTTTCATTGAAAATGAAAGGCTTATTGGAAGAGTAGGCGAAAGTGATGTAAAGGAAAACATGGCTCTTTTAAAAGAAAAAATGATAGAAAAAGGATTAGATTTATAATATCTAATCTTATAAACTTTCTACACAATAAACTTTATAAAATTATAAAATTATTTTAAAGTAAAAAAAAGATAAAAAATATCTAAAAAAACTAATAATAAAAAAAAACAAACGTAAAATTTAAAAAAAGATAAAAAATATCTAAAAAAACTAATAAAAAAAGCAAATCATAAAATTTAAAAAAGATAAGAAAAAAAGTAAATCTTAAAAATTTAAAAAAAGATAAGAAAAAATAGTTCTATAAAGAACTAAAAAGCCTATTTATTCAATAGGATAAAATTCAGTGTAAGTGGAGTTTCTCTCTATTGGATATCTGCCTAAGTCATTAACTATCTTACTTAAGTCACTGATACTTGCATCCACACCATCTGGAGCTCCAGAAGCTGCAGATAATTCATCTCCACCTAATGTTCCACCTAAATCATTTGCACCAGCCAATAAGGAAATCTGAGCAAATCTAAAGCCCATCTTTACCCAAGACACTTGGATATTCGGAATAATATCATGGAACATGAGTCTGCTAACAGCATAAAGCTTTAGGTCTTGAGTTCCAGTAGCTCCCAAATTCCTTTGTCCTTCAAGGAAAATTGGAGAGAACTCATGCATAAAAGTCATTGGAATGAATTCATTGAATCCTCCAGTGTCAAGTTGGATTTGTCTTAAAATGTCTAAATGCTCCACTCGCTCTTCCATAGTCTCAACATGACCATACATCATAGTTGCAGAGCCTGTAATGCCTGCTTTTTGTGCAGTCTTAATTACATCAATCCATTCTTGAGTAGAAACCTTTTTAGGACATATAATTTCTCTTGAACGATCAGACAATATTTCTGCTGCTGTTCCAGGCAATGTATCTAAACCTGCTTTTTTAAGTACCTTAAACGCTTCATCAACAGGCATTTCACTTTTTAATGCTGCATCTCTAATCATTGTAGGGGAAAATCCATGAATCTCAACATCTGGAAAGTGAGACTTCAATAGTTTTAAAAGATGCTCATAGTAATCGATGTCTGCATCTTCCAAGACTCCGCCCATTAGAGTAAATTCACGTGCTCCTGTAGCTACAGCTCCCCTTGCCTTCTCAATGATTTCATCATCATTTAGCAAGTAAGCTTCAGGATCATCAGGATCCTTTCCAAAAGCACAGAATCCACATCTTACATGACAGATATTGGTGAAGTTAATGTTACAGTTATTTATGAATGTAACCTTGTCTCCAACAACTTCCTGACGCACTGCATCTGCAGTGGCTAAGAGCGGATATATTTCTGAACCCTTTAGGTTCATTAAGTAATTCCCATCGTCAACTGAGATAGGCCCATCAAGAGCGCTATCTAATATTTCTCTAGTTTTTGATGCCACATTAATTCTATCGTACATAAAAAAATTTAAGATTGATATAACATATAAAGTTTTCTATAGATTTATTATTATCTTCAATATAATTAAGTTAAATTAGTTTAATAAGTTAAATTTTAAATTATTTTTTGAATAAAGAAACAAGATTTAATAATCCATTATTTAATTTGATATTTTCTAAAATCTTCTAATAACAATGACTAAACAATTCAATTAAATAAATCAAAGATATGAATTTAAGTAATTTTTAAAAATAGCTCTTTTAAATTTTATTTAATTCTTAAAAGAATTAAGTAAATATGAAATTTTAGAATAATTAAAATATTATGAAAAATATAATAATAGCAATGATTAATAAAAATCGCGGCTTAATAATTGGAAGAATGCAGCCTGTACACAATGGACATATTGAGATTATAAAGGAAACATTGAATGAAGTGGATGAACTTATAATCGGAATTGGAAGTGCTCAATTAAGCCATGAGCTTAAAGATCCATTTACTGCAGGTGAAAGGGTTTTAATGATGAGGAATGCCTTAATCGATGAAGGTATAGACTTGAAAAAAGTTTATATCATCCCTAGCGAAGACATCAATAGGAATATGCTTTGGGTTTCCCAAGTTGAAATGGTATGTCCCAAATTCAAAAAGGTATATAGTGGAAATCCATTAGTTCAAGTCTTATTCCAAGAGGCAGGATATGAAGTCATTGCACCAAAGCTCTTTGATAGAAAACAGTTATCAGGTACTGAAATCAGAAAAAGAATCTTGAATGATGAAGATTGGAAATCCTTAGTTCCTAATGCTGTTGTTGAAGTCATTGAAGATATTGATGGAGTAAACAGAATAAAAACCTTAAATAAAAAAGAGTTAAGTGAAATCTAATTATTATATTTTTTTAAGTCAAATTATAACAATAGTTATATTTATTAATAAAAAAATAAAAAAATAATAGCAGATAAAAAATATTGATATAAAAAATTGATATAAAAAATAATTTAGATAAAATAATTATTAAATGATAAATTGTGTAAAAATAATTGTTAAAAAATTAGCTTGACAATATTATTAAATGATAACTGTGTAAAAATAATTGTTAAAAAAATAAGCTTGGCAATATTTTTTATATAAACTTATAAATTCATTAAACAAATATAATAATATTGAATCAATAATTAAGAATCATGGAATATTAAAATCATGAAATTTTTAAAAAATAGGATGATAATATGGTAATTAAAATTGTTGAAAAAGATGATGAGTATTTCACCATTGGAAATTTAATAGAAGACATTAAAAAGTCCCAAAGAGTAGACGAAGCAGGTGCGATTTACAGTTTTGAAGGAATTGTAAGAGGAACCGAAGAAGACTTGACTGTTGACAAACTCACATTGACCCTTCCAGATAAGGAAAAGGGACTTGAAGAAATAAAAGCAATTGTAGAAACTGCTAAAGTAAAGCATGGAGTATTTGAAGTAAGTGTAATTCACTACATTGGAGAGTTTTATACTGGAGACCAATTGTTTTTAGTGGTTGTTCTTGGACCTCATAGAGGAGAAACCTTGGATGCACTTACTGAAGTTGTTGAAAGAGTCAAACATGAAATTGACTTTAAAAAAGAAGAAATTTCCAATAAGGGAACTAAAGTAATAATGGCAGGAGGATAATCCTGTTATTATTAATTTTTAAAAAATATCAATATAAAACTATATAAAATATAAGAAAAAATAAGAAAAAAAGAAAAATAAGAAAAAATAGAAAAAATATAAAATCTCTATTTAGCCACCATAATTTCGGTAGATTTAATAACTGCTTTTACTTCATCACCAATTGCTAATTCTAAATCTTCTGCAGATTCTCTGGTAATTGCAGCAGTAATTAAAGTAGGATCTTCTACTTTGATCTTAATACTTGCCATTACAGTACCTAATTTTACACTTTCTACTGTTCCTTTAATACCATTTCTTGCACTAATTTCCATACTAATCACCAGATAAAAAAATATTAGTCAAATATAATAATCTTATTTAGCTACCATGATCTCAGTAGATTTAATAACTGCTTTTACTTCATCGCCTTCAGCTAAACCTAATTCTTCTGCAGATTCTCTAGTGATGATTGCAGTAATTATACCTGGTTCATCTACAGCAATTTTAATGCTAGCCATTACTTCACCTAATTTAATATCTTCGACTTTTCCTTTTAATCCGTTTCTTGCACTAATTTCCATATTTATCACCAAAATTAATAATTTAGTTTTTTTTATAAATATTCTTAATACAATTAATAATTATACTTTAAACTATATAAATTTATCTTTTTTTTAGAAAAAAATAATTTTCTATCGATTACCGTATTCTGTTTATATCGATAAAAAATAATCAAAAAAAAGCAAGAAAAATAAAAGTTAACCTAAGAATTAATATCGTCAAAAAATGATTATGAAAAAAGCAATAACATAATGGTTTAAACCCCAAATCTTTACAAAATCAAAACAATTTTTAAAAAAGATTATAAAAATTGTCTGAAACTATAAAATTTTGATAAAATGGGATAAAAATTGAAAATAATTAGTTAAAATTATTAAAATTTTAGAAAACTATATTAAATAAGTCTTTTATAAATATAATTAATTCAATTAGGTTTTAATAAAAATTTATAAAAAATTAGAATAAATTAGAAAAAATTAGAAAAGAAAAAAAGAAAATTAAAAAAAAATTCTTATAATGATTATTTAATTATTTAATTATTTATATTATGAGTGATAATATGTCTGCAAATAAAAAATTCATAAGAGACAGTATTCATGGAAACCTACCTTTAAGCCCATTTGAAGTGGAAGTCTTGGATTATCCACAATTGCAAAGGCTTAGAAGAATAAAACAATTAGGATTTATCTATTTAATTTATCCTGGAGCTAACCACTCACGCTTTGAACACTCAATAGGAACTATGCATCTTGCATCAAAATTAGCGGATCAACTTGAGTTAGATGATGACGATAAGGACCTTGTAAGAATTGCAGGCCTCCTTCATGATGCAGGACATGGTCCATTTTCCCATGTATCAGAGGCTGTATTCGATGTCCCTCATGAAGAGCTTACTGGATATGTCGTTAAAAAAACCAGCTTAGCAGACAAACTTTCTGAAAAATTCGATACCTCAGAGATAATTGACATCATTAACGGAAAAGGCAAATTAGGCCCAATCATCTCTGGAGAATTGGATATGGATAGGATGGACTATCTCATAAGAGATTCCCACTACACTGGAGTGGCTTATGGTGTCATTGATACTGAAAGAATCATAAGCAATTTAAGGCTTCAAAGAGAATTAATTCTTGACATTAAAGGAGTTCAAGCTGCTGAAGCAGCCCTTGCAGCAAGATACCTAATGTATCCAAGTGTCTACCAACACCACACAACAAGAATTGTCAATGCAATGTTTAGAAGATGCCTAAGACATATGATTCAGCAAGACATTTTAAATCCAAATGAGATGTACAAGTATGACGATGCAGACATGATCAGCATGTGCAGAAACTCTGAAGGATTTTCTAGAGACATTATGGAAAGAATAGACAACAGGCAACTTCTAAAGGTGGCAAAATCAATTCAAGTCAATAGGTTTGAAAATCCGGAGAAAATATTTAAAATCGATAAAAATGACTTGCTTAAGGCTGAAGAGGAAATCAGCCAAGACTATAACATTGAACGGGATTACTTAATCATAAATCTACCAGAATATCCAAGCTTTGACGAGATGAAGACTTGGGTATCCCTTGGAGACAAATTATATCATTTGAATGAGATTTCAAGCATTGTAGGAGCTTTAAGCAGTGCAAGATTTAATTCTCCAGACATCTGCCTGTATGTTCCAAAAGAAGACTTGGATAAAACAAAAAGAATAAAACTTGAGAATTATCTGGACTTGCCTGAAGAAGTAAATAAATTTGATACAATACACTTTGACCAATCCAAATTATTTGATTAAAATAATATACTAAAAATAAGAAAATACAATTAAAGAAGATTAAATTGAAAACATATACTAATAGAAAAATCATAAAATAGAGATGAAAATATGATTCTTATTGCCATTACCGGTGCAAGTGGAGTAGTCTACGGAGTAGAATTACTGAAAGCACTTAAAGAACTAAAAATAGAAACAGGACTTTTAATAAGCAACCCTGGAAAAATCGTTATCGATTACGAATTAGAAGAGTCTTTTGAGGAAATCAAAGAATTAGCAGACCATTATTTTGAATCAAATGAAATAGATTCCTCAGTAAATAGCGGATCATTCAAGTTCGAATCAGTTGTTATCATTCCGTGTTCAATGAAAACATTATCTGCCATTGCTAACGGCTATGCATCCAATTCAATTACAAGAGTTGCAGATGTTGCCCTTAAAGAAAGACGGGATTTAGTGCTTGTTCCAAGAGAAACTCCACTTAGAGATGTACATCTTGAAAACATGCTTAGAATATCCAAGGAAGGAGGCATTATCCTACCAGCAATGCCTGCATTTTACCACAATCCTAAAGAAATAAGTGACATGACTAATTTTATTGTTGGAAAAGTGCTTGACGTCTTAAAAATAGATAATGAAATGTTTAAGAGATGGCAAAAGAATTAATTAAATTTTTCTAAAATTCTTTTCCACTTATTTTTTATTATTATATTATTTTTTTAATTATTTTTTTATATTAGTTTTATTTTTATTTTTTTATTAGTTTTATATATTATTTTTATTTTTTGATTAATGCCTAATTAAAGACCTAAATTATCAATATCCTCTTGTTTATTTAGGTTTTTAAAATCATCACTAAATAATATCTTATTATCAACTTCAACGAACATAGGATTTTCTAAAGAGCGGATAAAAGATTTAACAAAAAGATTATCTTCCTCAAGAAGACTTTTTATATTATTCAAATTGCTTTTTTTATAAACAGAATGCAAAGGCTCTGAGTTTTGTATCTTCATCTCCAAAGGCATTTCGCTAGCGCTCTGGAAGTTAAATTCATCATTATCCTTATACTTATCCTTATTGGATTTGATATGGAAAGGAATTATTGCATCAGGCTTTGATGAAATATTATCGTCAAGAATAGCAAAAAGAGTTTCTATATTATCCTCAGATACAAAAGGAGAATCACAAGGCAATATTAGAGCATAATCTGTCTTTATGTGCTTAAGACCTGTCATGATTCCAGAAATTGGACCTTTGTCTTTTATTTCATCTTCAATAAAGCACAATTCATAATCAAAATTATTCTCAATATCACCAATGCAGTATTGGCTTAGAAGATTTTTATAAATGGCAATCCTTTCACTATTATTTAAAACAATTACAGCATCATTTATTTTATGGTTTAGCTTTTCAAGTATATGTAAAATCATAGGTTTATCTTGAATAATCATAGATCCCTTATCTTGACCCATTCTTCTACTCATTCCTCCAGATAAAACAATGCAAGAATATGATTTTTTGCTATTCATAAAATTCCCCAATACATATTTTATAAATCAATGAAAAAAAAGAATAATTTTTTGATGATTATAGGATTAAAAAAAAAAATTATTAAAATAATTATTTTTTATTAATGAAATATGATTACTATCTTAGTCTTAAGTTCTCTATTGCCTTACAGGCAGCAACCTGTTCAGCTTCCTTCTTGCTTTTTCCCACTCCATGACCAAAGTCAACTCCATCTATTAAGATTTTCATGACGAATGTCTTGTTGTGTGGAGCTCCATGCTCTTCAATCAATTCATATGAGACTTCCTTATCTACCGCATCACCATATTCCTTTATCTTAGACTTATAATCATGGAAAAATACCTTATTGGAATCAATATATGGGAATACAGTCATAGTTAAGAATTCTTTAGCTTTTTCTAAGCCTTGATCTAAGTAAATTGCTCCTAAAAATGATTCGAATACATCAGCAGTGATAGAAATAACCTCATTATCGCTTAAAGCATTATCTTCCAAATTTAACTTAATGCACTTGTCCAATCCAAACTCATGTGAATAGACAATCAAAGCGTTTTGACAAACATAATTAGCTCGAAGCTTAGTTAATTTACCTTCACTATAATGAGGATGCTTGTTTTGTAAAAATTCAGAAGTAAGCATGTTTAATACAGAATCCCCTAAGAATTCCAGTCTCTCATAATCATAATCCAAATTGTACTTAGCACTGTATGAAGAATGTGTAAATGCTATCTCATACAATTCTTCATTGTTTGGTGTAATATCAAATTTATCTAATAATTCCATTTATATCCCTTAAAAAATTATTAATGGTATAAAAAGAGAGAAATGAATTAAATAGGAATATAATAAATCAGTGATGACCTTTATTATTAATATTTAATTATCTAATATCAATAATAATTTAATATTAGATTATTTATCAGGCCTTAAAAAAAAATTTAAAAGAAATCAATGTGTTAAAAACAATATAATATTAAATTATTACTTAATATACCATTTGCGTATATCTAACATAATATATAAATTTTTTAAATTAATTATGACATATATTAACTTTATAAATTATCATTATTAAATCTTTATAAAAATAACTGCTTTTTCAATACAAGAGAGAATAAGAATTTTCTAGTTATGGAAATATTAGTTTTCAAATGCTCTCTCAGACAATTCATTTATATATAGTAGATTAAAGTATTAATTACATTTCAAATAATTGATGTTTTTTAGTTTTTTTAAAATTAAATTATTTATCATTTATTTGATTTTAAGTTGAAATTGTGATTTTTAATCCCTTATTAAAAGAGTATCATAAATTGATTCATTATTTTAATGATTTCGATTAGGCTGATAAATTTTATTAATATTAAAAGAATATTCAACAAATACAATGGTTTAGAGTGAAAAATATGCTATTAAATTGGTGTGAAGAGATAACAAATATAGATCCTTCCATAAACTTTAGGTCTACTGGAGGATGGCTTAAAACCGTTACAGGTTTAGATAAAAGTGTCTTAAACGGCTATTCACTAGTTGGAGAGTTTGTCAAATCAGGAGATTACATGTATGAATATTCAGATGGATTATATCTTGATTGCAACAAGGAAGGGAAAAAATCAAAGCCTAAACAGGACTTTCGATTGTTTAGACTCAAACATGGCAAATTGACTCTTATTGACCAAGTCTATGACGGTAAGAAAAACTGGGCTTGTGAGTTATGGGACAGTGTTAGCGAAGAGATAAATCCTAATTATACTGAAACAGAAGCTGAAAAGATCATTAGCCAAATTTTAGATAAAACAGGCAAAAACAAAAAACTTCTAAAAGAAGTTCAATGCCAATTAGATCAAGTTATTTCTGAAATCTAAATTAAACCAATCTCTTATATCTAGATTCATATAGATTTTTTATCTAAATAGATATGATCTGTATAATATACATTCAAAATACTTTTTTTTAAAATTATCTGGTTTTTTATAAAATAAAAATATAACAATGTTATAATTTAAATAGAAAAAGAATAAATTAAATAAAATAAATTAAGTTAAAAATAATAAAAATAGTGGTTATATTGAGATAATTCGCTTTTATTATCTCAAAAAAAATTTAAAACGTAAAACAAAGTTTTACAAGCAAATAAAATCTATACTAATCTTTGACGAGTAGTAGATTTTTTATTTTGCCAACTGTAAGTTCTTAATCTGCTGGATCTACCGAATCCGCAGGAAGCACATACTTTCTTACGTACGTGGTATGAGTTTTTACCACATCTTCTACATCTAATATGGGTCTTTTTATTCTTTTTACCCATTGATGGAGT
>ONYG01000109.1 GCA_900321995.1 uncultured Methanobrevibacter sp.
ATTTGGTTTTTATTTTTAAAAATTATCATTAAATATTTATCTAATGAAATTTAACCTTTAATTAATGATTTTATATTAGGTGCATATATGACTAATTTAAATACCTGTTCCAATGAAAAATTACAGTTTAAATATTCTGACAAATGGGTGCTTGAAGCTATTCCTTTAGAGAATAATCCAGATTGCATTGCTACATTAAGCTATGAAGATGGCAGTCTATTGAATGTGATTGCATTCCCATCTGAACTAGAATCTCTTGATGTTTTTAAGGCAGTTGTTGAAGCAAGCCTTCAGGATGATGATGCTCAAATAGTCTCTTCTGAAATTGCCAATGTAAATAAAAGACCGTCTATTCAAACCCATTCTAAGATAGCAACTCCCGATATTGACTTTGAAATGTTTTCTGTAATTTTCTTAGAGGATGGATTCTTATACATCTTCGAGCTTAGGGCAGTAAGCGATATAGTCCATGAATTCATGGAAATCGTAAAGACATTTGAGATATTGGAATAAGTTCTTTTTTAGATTCTTTTTTTTATTCATTTCACAAGATTATTTTTTCTCAAATTCATTTCTTTTAGTTTTTTTTATAAATGTTAATTTTCTTTAATTTTTAATTAAATTTTAATTCTCTTTCTTATTTTTTCAAAACTTTTTTAATAAATTACTAATTATTTGTCTTATTAAGTAATAATCTTTATAAATCTATAAAATAAATTATTAATTATGATTATCAAGGCTGGAAAAATAAACAAGGCTAGAGGTAATATAACTCTCACTATAGGAAAGGAAGATGTAAATAAGCATAATCTTCAAGAGGGTGATTTCATAATATTGACTCCTGAAGAATATGATGATTTGAAATCCTCTTCTGAGATTGAAGTGTCTACTTTGGAAGTCATTCCAGATGATGAGGCAGTCATTAAATTGGAATATGACTTAAAGGAAGCAAAATCTAAAGAGAAAATCCTCTTTTCCAAAGTTGAAGAACTAGAAAAGATCAATTTGGAATTGACTACAGAATTGTCTAAAATAGAAAAGGAGAATTATATAAACAAAACTGTCTTAACAGATTCTGAATCAGGATCTCTTATTGAAGAAATCAAAAGGGTAACTGAAATCAATGCCGATTTGAATTCTGAAATCAAGCAATTGAATAGGGATTTGAAGGAATCTGATGAGGAAAGAATAGAGCTATTGCAGGACATGAATGTCTTAAAGACCAAAATGAGTTTTGATGCAGGAGAGCTTTCAAGACTTAGAGAAAGGGAATCCAAGTACAGGGAAGTCTTAGAAATTCTATTGAAGACAAATAAGAACATTTTAGATGAGGCTGTAAACAAGACTGTTACAGCCACAATTCATGAAATCAATAAGGAACTTTCTCAAACAGGAATTATCAGAAGAATAAGGGGACTTACAATAGTAAGGGAACCTGAAATAAGTAAGGAATCCATTTCAAGCAATGCATATAAGCAGCTTGAAGATGTTATTCCAGATGAATACTTCCTGGATTATACAGAAGAATAAAGTTTAAAAAGCACAATTTTAGATAATTTTAGAGTTTTAGCTTGATTTTCCAGTTAATTTTTTAAACTTTTTTTTTAATTAATGAAATATTAAAAATGAATATTTGAAGAGAAATAAATTAATTTATTATTTTTATTTATTATTTTATCATTCTATGTTTAAGGTGAAAATATGGACGAAGTGGTATTTGACGAAGAAGGAATTAAATTTAAATATTTAAGCAATTGGAGAGAACAAAGAAAAGAGATGGTTAGTCCTAATTGCATAAAAGCATTAGTAAAAGTTGTAGAAGATAATCCATCAACTATAACTGTTTATAAAAACAATGCAGGTGAAGTCACTGCAGTGGCACAACTTGAAGAGGCATTTAAGGAGTCTTTTGAAGCTCAAGGCTGGACTATAGTCGAATCAAGAATCTTGAATCTTAATGGAATGCCTGTATATAATATCATATGCACTGCTGAGGAAGGTGGAAAGACCTTAGAGAATAATACATCTGCTCTCATCAATGATGGAAACATGTTTGTTTTTGAATTGATGCACTTTAAGGAATTCCCATATGCTTATAACGATTATTTAGCAATCATGGATTCTGTTGAGTTCTAATACTTGTGTAATTGTTTATTTTATTTTTAATCTTCTTTAAGGAGTTTTACATGTCAAATCTATTTCAAAACAGTGAATTGAGCTTTAAGTATCCAAAAAATTGGAAGCTTGTGGAAGATGAGATTGAAGGATGCATAGCTATTCTTAATGCTGATAGTGGATACAGTCGTGTCATGCTCTTTAAATATGAGGAAGAGGGCTTGTCATTAGAGTATCTTAAAAACGCTATTGAAGACATTCCACGTGAAGACACACTAAAGATAGAACAGTCTGGATTGACTATCTTGGGAAATAAGGAAACTCATGAGCTCATTGCAAATGATGAAAGTCATGAGCCTCCATTAAAGACCCATTCCCTTGCCACAATCAATAATAGGGATGCTTATGTATTGAACTTCTTTGGATTTGGCAAAGACAATCCAGACGAGGATGGATTCATCTTCATGTATAAAACTCTTAAATTCGAATAATTTTATAAGATAAATTTATTTAATCTCTTTTTAGTAATTTCATTTTGAATTTTTTACTTTGTTTTTTCTAAATGCAGTGATATCATGACTTTAAAGGAAGAAAAGGAAAGAATCAGAAAGGAAATCTATGATGCTCTTTTTTATAATGGATTTTCAAAACGTCCTAAAGGAGACTATGGCAAGATTCCAGACTTTAAGGGTTCAGATATTGCAGCAGAATTACTCTCTAAAAGCCATGAGTGGAAAGAAGCAAAAACAATATTTTCAAGTCCTGATTCCGCTCAAATTCCAGTAAGATATTTGGCATTAAAGGAAAACAAGAACCTTATTATGGCCAGCCCTAACCTAACACATGGCTATCTCTTCTTGGAAGCTTCTAAAATAAGCAATAAGAAGGAAGCTGCCACTAAGGAAGGGGCATTTATACACAATAGCAAAATAGACATCTCCAATATGAAAATAGATCTTGTTGTAGAAGGTTCTGTTGGAGTGGATAGAAAAGGCCATAGAATAGGTAAGGGAAAAGGCTTTGCAGATAGGGAAATAGAAGACCTTTTAAAAAGAAACATAATTGATAAAGATACAGCTATTGCAACAACAATCCATCCATTCCAGTTAGTGGATCATGTTCCAACTGAAAGTCATGACCAAAAGATAAACCTAATAGTGACAACCGATGAGATCATTAGAATTTAGTCACATGAATTATCTATAACTTTTTTTAAAATATCGTGCTTTTTTGAACATTTTTTAAAATTAACTTAAAAACTATTTAATTTAATTCATATTTTTTTAGAGCTTCTCTAAACTTATTTTGCTAAAATAAAGATTTATATTTATTTTTTTATTTTAGGCTATCCTAAATAAATTTTTTTCCATTCCTAATATTAGAAATATTTATTAATGGTTAAAAATAAAATAGTTTTAAGTAGTAAAAACTACTATTTCATTCTTAATTTATTTAAGAATATATAATTTTAGGTGATTAATATGGCAGATTTAAAAGGTACTAAAACCGAAGCAAACTTACAATTTGCATTTGCAGGTGAGTCTCAAGCTCATACTAAATATCAATACTTTGCAAGTAAAGCTAAAAAAGAAGGATACGTTCAAATCCACGACATCTTTATGGAAACTTCCAAAAACGAAAAAGAACACGCTAAAATTTGGTTCAAACTCTTACACGATGGAGAAGTTCCAGACACTATAGCTAACCTTAACGCAGCAGCAGATGGTGAAAACGAAGAATGGACTGAAATGTACAAAGAATTCGCTGAAGTCGCTGATGAAGAAGGCTTCCCTGAAATTGCAGGCTTATTCACCATGGTTGGTAACATTGAAAAAGAACATGAAGAAAGATACAGAGCTTTACTCGCTAACGTAGAAGGCGAAGCTGTATTCAAAAAAGAAGAAGAAATTGAATGGAAATGTATTAACTGTGGTCACATTGTAAAAGGACCAGAAGCTCCTTTCATTTGCCCAGTTTGTAAACATCCACAAGCTTACTTCGAAGAAAGAGCAACCAACTTCAAATAAGTTTGTAAAATTTAATTAAACTTTTGATAGCTATTAATGATTCATTAATAGCGCTTTTTACTTTTTTTCTTTTTTCTATTTTTTTAAACGCTTTTTTTAGTTATATTTTAAGATTTAGTTATTCTATTTAGGTGATTTAAGTGTCTAAGGATGAAAATTGTCAAATCGATGAGGATTGTTCAAATGGTACTTGTGCACCGGTGAGTCCCTTTTCAAGGGAAGGAATCTTGTTTTTAATTTTTATAGTTGCTTTGTTTATAGTCTTATTTTTCTTATTAAGCTTTAATGGCTTAGTTTAACTACTTTTAAAAAACTTTTTATGTAAAAAAAGTCTTAATTGATAATAAACTATATTTTTTAAAAACTTTTCAATGAAAAAAGTCAAGTGATAAAATGAATGATATGTGGGGATTAACAGTCAGAGGCATATGCGAATATGATGATAAGATCTTGCTTCTTAAGATTAGGTCCAATTCAGCTCATGATGCAGGCAAATGGGAAATTCCTGGAGGCAAGGTTAAGAAATGCGAATTCTTTGATGAAGCTCTTAAAAGAGAGTATAAGGAAGAGACTGGACTAAATATAAATATAGATTCGTTATACAACACCATTCAAAAGGATTATACTGCCTGCAAAACTGGAGAAAAGATTAAGTCAATTCAAATTATCATGAAAGTTTCTGCAGATTCTGATGAAATTGTCATTAGTGATGAACATGATATGTATGGTTGGTTTACAAAAGAAGAGATAAGAAATATGATTGAAAATAATGAATTAACCCCTCCGGCAAAAGAGTCTTTTTGTAGATAAGTGTTATTTTAATCTATTAACTATTCATTTAAATTAATCATTTTCTTGATATTGTTTTTTTTAGTTTTCTAAGTTACTATTTTTATATAGAAATTTTTCAATTATTCTCTATTTATTTTTATTATTTTCTTTTATTTTCAATTGTCTTGTTTTAACATTTCCTGAAATTCTTTATCATTTTCTATCTCTTTCATAAGGTCTTCAAACTCTTTTTCTTCATCAAATAATCCTAAAAATTCATCTATAGATATTTTAAAGGAATTCTCGTTTTTTGGATTAATTACAATCTGGTCAAAGCTGTCCTTAATGGGAGTTATGGTTTTAAACAGGTCTCTCATGAATATTGATCCGACAGTTGTATTTAGTTTTATGCTCCTAATGTCTTCTTCATCGGTAAAAAGAGGAATTGTGCGCTTTCCATCTTTATTGATGTAAGCCTTAAGTCTGAATTCTAGTTCTTGGTTTATTTCATTAACCTCATTTAATTCCATTTCATTTAAGTCGATTGAATCCAGTTCCACTTGAAGGGGAAGAAATAGTTCAGATCTTCTAAATTCATTTAGAAAGTTATTATATTCCTCTTCACTCATTTCAGTTTCTTTTTTCATCAACTCTTTAAGTCTAAAATTAGAAAGCAAACTCATTTTATCACATATTAATTAATTTAGATTATTCTTTTTATTTATTGGTTTACTTTTTGAATAAACTCATTAAAGTCTATCTTATATGAATCAACACTATATGGGTTGATTATGATGTAATTGAACTCTACATCAAATTGGGACAATATTATTGATAGCTCTTTCATTTCAACAGCTATTGACTTGATTTGATATGCTGCCCTTTCTATTTCATTAGTGTCTGTAAAGAGATATATGTTTCTATCTCCATTATCCTCATCAAAGAAGCCTATCTGCAAGTCAAGAGTGTCGCCATCGCTAAGGTCATCATCCTCATTAATTGCAATGACTGGAACAAATAGGGTTGATTTTAAAAATTCCTTATAGAATATGTCTGGATTATTTTCTATTTTGACTCTTGATTTTGATTTTAGTAGTTTCTTTAGTTTTTTATTGTCTAATACTGCCATATGATCATCTCATAAACTTTCTTTTTATTCATTTAATATGCATTGTTTTTATTTTTTTACTATTTAAACTTGAAATGTATTTTTATTACTTATTTGCTTGAAATGTATTTTTATTACTTATTTACTTGAAATGTCTTTTTATACTTATTTGCGTGACATGTCTTTTTTTTAAGGGTTTTTATAATACACTTATTCTTATTTAATAATTGAATTAAATAGTATTTAGTAATTTTTGACTAATAGAATATTCTGTTTATTTTATTTAAAATAGTTTTATAAATTTAAAAAAATAAAATTAGATGCCGGCCAATTATCTCTAATTTTATTAAATATTGTCGTCATTTTATTTAGAAAAACTTTTTAATATAATCGAACATAATTATATTTAAGGACTAAATCTATGTTAAAACCTTTTTTTAACTTATCACCCCCTTTACATATTATAAAAATAGTTTTGAAAAAATAGATTAGTCCTTAAAGGTTACTCTATTTAATTGCGCAATATACTTTAGAGTAACCTTTCACTTTTTTAATTGTTTTTTTTTTATTCGAAGTAGATTTTCTTTTTTTAATCAATAATTTTATTTAAGGTAATCATATGGGATTTAAAAGGGATAAATATATAGATGTTTTAACTTATCTTATTGCTAAAACAGCAGATAAAAAGAATGTAGGTAAGACAGTTTTAGCCAATCTCTTATATTTCATTGATTTCAATTATTATGAGTTGTATGGTGAGTCATTAACCGGTGAGACTTATTTTAAAACAATGAATGGAATTAGGCCAAATCATTTTGATGACACTTTAATAAGATTGATACAGTCTGATGTGATTTATCTAAGAAGAGAAGCCTACTTTGACAATAAGCTTAAAAAATACTATATCGTTAAGATTCCAGACCATAAGTTTTCAAAAAAAGAGTATTTTGTTATTAAGGATGTGTTGGATAAGTTTGCTGACTTTAGTGCAACAAAGCTTAATTATCATATATCTAAGGACATTCCATTCAAGCATGCTTCCCTTGATGGGGAGATAAGCTATGAATGTGTTTTTCACAGGTCCATTGAATATTCAGTTAGAAAAGAATGATTCTTTTTTTATTTAGAAGAACTTTGATTTTGGCAGTTAATATCTTTTTTTAGACATAAAAAAGGTTAATATTTAATGAGAAAATAGTTCTTAAAATTTTTTTATTTATACGAAAAGTTTTTATACTATGAAACTTTATAATATATATTAGAACTAATCCTAATTGAATTAAACCTTTATCAATTACATATCACCCCCTTTACATATGTTTTTTTTTAAAAATAGGATTAGTTCTTTAAACCCTTTATTTTATCTTAACTATTTTTTAAAGATCTATAGTAATTACTTTTCTTTATAGATTTTTTTTTAAGATAATCTATAGTAATTACTTTTTTCTTTTCCTGATTTTTTACTTATTTTTACTTTATTTTAATCAATTTTGCTTTATTTTTTTATTTTTACTTTCCAGCTCCATTATTCCTCGTAGAATGGCTGTTTTCCACATTTCCATACTGTAGTGTTTTCATCCAATTCATCAAACAATTCGAATTCTGTTCCTGGAGCTATTATAGAATCATATTGATCCTCTTCAACCATATCTCCAAGATAGAGCATCTTTTTGCCTTCATCCATTAAAATAATGTTTAAAAAAGGCAAGTCTGCATTGAAGTCCTCTTCTGTGCTTGCATTCAATGGCATCCTTGCAGTGAAGATGCCGTCAATGGAGGATTCCTTCATGAAATTGTATTCGCTTCTTACAAATAGGGCAATTTTCTCTTCCAATTCTATGGAATGCTTTGCAATAAGTCCTAAAATTTCATTTAAGGCTTCTTCTAATTCTTCAGCATCATAATTCTCTTCAAAAAGATTGATGAATGCAAGAATTGGCAAGTCAATGCGCAATTCAGTTAATGGGTTGATAATGATAAAATTATATTTCTCATCAACTTCCTTTAGCATATTTGCTATGTCTGCTGCATACATTACAATAGTTGAGCTTTCAAGTCCTAAGTCACTCATGATTTCATGGCTTGTAAAGAGAGGAATTGCCTTGTTTCCATTTTCATCGGTAAAGAAATTTATGTCAAATCCCATTTGCTCATCAGGGCTAATTACATCTCCCACTTTAAGATTTTCAATATCTCCAAAAGGATTTTGTTTAATTATCACTGGTAAGATAAGTTGTGACTGTTTTAATTCTTCTATAAGTTCTCTTTCTTGCTCTGGGCTTGGCAAATCAGAATCGATTTTCATCAATTTCTCTAATTTAGAATTATCTCTCATCTTCTCTTCCATAGTCAATCTCCTTTTGTGTTTTTATCTTTGTATAAAATTAATCTTTAATTAATTTTCTTTATTTATTGATTAATATGCTTATTCATTAGTGTTTGAGAATTAATTCATTAATCTTATATCTGCACTAAAACAATTTAGAAAAATCATCCACTATCTCATTTATGTAATCTAACTTAGCCAATTCATCTATCCAATCTTTAGGAATCTCTTCATAGCCATAATAGATTCCAGCAAGTCCACCTACAATGCATGCAGTGGTGTCAGTGTCGTCTCCAAGATTTACCGCTTCAAGAACAGTGTCCTTATAATTATAATTGTTAAGCAAGCACCATATGGAAGCTTCAAGGCTTGAAATGGTGTATCCTCCGCTTTTGATTTCATCTTTAGGAAGATTTTGTATATCAATATGAACTCTGCGGAAATGGTCTAATTCCTTTTTATAGCTTGGATTTTTCATATAATATCTCATTGACTTTTGTATTCCATTAGATATTAGATCCTCTAAATCCCTACCTTTATCATTCTCGAAATTATCAATGAATTCAAGAGCAATGTTTACATAGATTCCACAGGATATCTGACTTCTTATATGCCTATGGGTAAGTGAAGATAATTTATGAACTGCATCCATCCTTTCATCCATGCTAATTTGGATTTTTTGGCCTAAGAAGTAAATAAAGAAGGCTATAGGCAATATTCTCATAAGAGACCCATTACCGTTATCACGCTCTCCTATGCCTCCAGACATTATTGCTTCACAGCCATCATCATATCTTGAAATACCATCCATGGTGGCTCCGCCTACATCATAAGCAAAGTCATATGGAGTGAATTCTCCTCCATTAAGCCATCGGGAGAAGTTTTTCATTATCTCTTCATAGTCAATGATTTCATTTAGGATTTTATCATTATCGTCATCATAATTTTCCTTAAAGCTTTTACTAAGTCCGTCAATTGTTGCAAGAGTAAGGCTGCCGTCATCTGACCAGCTTCCAGGCGGAAGGTTGAATGATCCATATCCAATCATACCACTTACAGGTTCTCTCTCACGGTCTTCCCTAGGGAAGAATTGTACAGGCAATCCTAATGCATCTCCAACTATATGTCCAAAAACTCCATTTCTAATGCTTTTCATTTGATTTCCACCTTATCTTTTTCTTTTATTATTCTAATGTTTTCCATATCTTCAAATCTTTTAACCTTTTTGTATTCTTCATAATATTTTTTGCTTATTTCCTCATTCTCGCCCATAAACACATCATAAACGTCATATGATTCTTCATCAATAAAGACTATTAAGTCAGTATCCATTCGTGTGGCTATGTTAACATAAAGCACAGGATTTTCATTTTTATTAACTAAAAAATATGAAATAAATCCGAACGCTATATAAAACGCCTTCATTTGTCCAAACAAGTCTTCAGTGACCTTCACTAAATCAACATTATAGATTTTATCATTCAATCCAGTTTTAAGGAACTCATGGAATTTCTCTTCAAGCTTTCCTAAATCAGTCATTCATATCACCCCTATTTTTATCTTCTTTATCCTATCATCAGTCTTAATTCTCCTACTGCATCTTGCAATATATAGCCATCTTCAAATGTTCTTTTGCAATTCTTTCCATAAAGAGATGGGTTCTCATAAACAAAACAAGCACCATCATATAAACCGTTCCAAAATAATGGTTCTGTTTCAATTACTCTATTGATTTCTTTTTTAATGTAATCGTGGTCTTTTTCATCATATAGGCTTAATGTCAGTTCTATTACTTTTTTATTAAACTCTTCACGGTTTAATGGGTAATATTTCTCATCTCTTATTTTATTTATTTCCATAATATTCCCCCTTTACAATAATAATAGTAGAATTATATTTAAAGTTTTATTTTTAATGGATGTGTATGGTTTAAACTAAACTAATACTCTTGTAAGACTACAAGGCAGTCTCTGTCAATATATTCTTTGCCTAATAATATGCGGCAGCTGTGATCGGTGTCTGGATGAATTCCCTTATTGAATATTTCATCAATTCCAAAGGAAATCATTTCTCCCTCATCTTTGCGATGGTTTGTAAGAATGACATATGAACGGCTTCCAAGGTAGAAATCATTGATTCTAACAATTCCTTGGCCATTATATGTTTTTTTCACTTTGCCGTCATAGACAATATCTCTTTTTTCAGATTCCTTATTTATTTTAACTTTTCAACTAATTTATCCACTAATCTTTCAAATGCCTCAAAATCCTCATTTTGAATGAATTTTCCATAGTTCTCATCATCTTTTATAATATAATATTGTTCTAATAAATTTCTTAAATCCATAAAATATCAATCCCCATATTTATTAAGTCTTTCTTGAGTTTTACTTTTTTGGTCTTCATAATCAGTTATTCTTTCTATATACATTGAATCGACTATTATATGCACTTTGCCTCCAATGGATTTACGGTCAAATGGGAAAATTACATAGACATATTCATGGTCTAATTTTTCATTTATTGGAATTACGCCTTTCTTTCCATATTTTTTTACTTTACCGTCATAGATGATTTCCTTTTTGTTTATTTCTAGATTTATCATGCGATCTCTCCTTAATATATTAAAATTCGTAAAAAATCTTTAATCCAGAAATTTATAAAAGAGAAAAAGACCAAAAATAATTCCTAAACCTTATTTTGACTATTATTCTCTTTTAAAAACAGCTAACTCATAAAAAAATTATAATGGGTTTCTTAATAAGTGATGTATTAGGTATGGTGTATAATTTTTGGTGGTTGCCGTGTTTTTCTAAATTAATTGTAATAATATTTTTGATTTTAAAGTATATAAATCTTGCGATTTCATTACAAATTTATTTTTATAAAAATTCAAAACTAATATTCTTTTTTTTATTTTTTATTTTTTTATTTATTATTACTTTTATTCTATATTTACTACTCCATAATTGTTTTTTTAACTTATAAGAAATTTTATATTAAAATTATTATCTAATAATAATTTTAATCTAGTATTACTATTTTTATTTTTTTAATGATCATTTTAGATAATAGTTTAAATCAATATTTTTTATTTTCAATTTTATGGCGAATCTTTTAAAAAAATTAATTACTCTAAAGATAGATATATCTAAATGATTAACTCTTTTTGAAAGTATATGGTGGCCAATTTAAAAAGGTTTATAAGTAACAGTGACCATTAATATATAAAAGATAAAGGGGGAAAAGCTATGGAGTTTAAAGGAAACCAAGAAAAAGTAATTGAATATGGCAAAGGCACATTATTGGTTGAGGCAGGACCAGGTTCAGGTAAGACAACTGTTATTGTAGAGAGAATTAAGCATTTGATTAGACAAGGGGTAGATCCGGAATCCTTTTTAGTAATCACATTCACTAACAAGGCTGCAGACAACTTAAAATATAAGTTAAGAAAAGAGCTTTCAAATGAAATTGTATTGAAGATGCAGATTTCCACAATCCATTCTTTCTGTCTTGAATTTCTTAAGTCAAGAGACATCCAAGTAAAATTAATAGATGATGACTCTTCAGAAAGGAAGACATTATTCATTAAGAAATTCAGTGAGGAACTTGGATTTATAGCTGAATCTACAGTATTGGATTATCAGATTCCTGCTGTCATATCTAAATTTGGAGAATACGGCTCATTCAATGTAGACTCCAATATGCTTGGAGAAATGATTTCAGATTCAAGACCAGTAACTCAATCTTATATTAATTTTGTAAACTCAATGAATTTTTTCTCTAAAAAGCTTATTGATGATCATGATAAACCTCTTGATAAGAACGATGAGGATTTTAACATCAAATCATATAAAAAGAATTGGTATAATGCAAGATTTAGACAAATCGTAAAAGCCTATCCAATTTATTTAAATCTATTAGATGAAAATGGCTATGTTGATTATGACACCTTGCAGAAAAAGACAATGGAAGAGTTGGCTAGAGATTCAAAAACCCAATACACTACTGTTTTTGTAGATGAGTTTCAGGATACCGACCCTCTTCAATTCAGGATTTTTCAGTATTTAAGAGAAAATTGTGACTATTTCACTGCAGTGGGAGATGTTGACCAGCATATTTATGCATTCAGAAGTTCCTTCAATGATTTCTTTGATGAAATGGTTAAAAAAGAAGGTCATGATACCATTCCATTAGACATTAATTTCCGCTCTAGTGAAAATATAGTTAATCTTACTGAGGAGTTTATATCCACTCAAAGAAAGGATACATCTAATAAGAACATGAAAAGCGATGGCAAGCCTTATAATAACCCTAATTTCCTAATTGAAAATGAGAATAGTGATGATGAAGCTTTAAATATTTATCAAATCATAAAATATCTGAAGGAAAATCAGCTTATTAGGGATTACTCTGATGTGGCTGTCCTTTATAGGAAGCATAGCGATAAGACAATTAAAAATTTGACTGAAATGCTTAGCAATGGCAATATCAACTTTTCCATTAAGGGGCAAAAGGACTTGTCTGATAAGACTTGGGTTAAATCCATAATAACTTTATTATGGTATGTATCCAGAAAGACTTATTTAGGACATGTTCCATCTAAAAAGGAATTAAAAGAAGAATTAAATCTTAATGCATTTTGTGGAGATTACTTTGAAACACCATTTTGGAACCTTGATCAATCAACTATCGATTACCTTAATTCACTTCAGGAAGACTTTTATGATGATGTCCTTAGGGTTGAAAATGAATTTAGGCAAGAAAGAGGTGCTAGTGGAGTAAGGACTGCTAAAAGAGTTAAAGAGAATGAGGATTTGGAAACATTAGTTAAAATATTTAGCCGAGTTCAAGTACCTATAATCGATTTGGAAAAAATAGAAAATCCAAAAGATAAGGAATTCTTCAGCCAATTGGAGAGAATCAGAGAAGAGATCTATCCTAAAAAACCTGAAAGTTCTAAAGATTATGATAAATTGCCTTCTAATGAAGGTGAAAATCTTAAATTAATTTCTGATAATTCTTCTGTCGAATTAGAAGTGGATTCTAAAGAAGAATCAGAACCGTTAACAGTATTGGCTATCTTTTACAAGTTACTTGCATTGTCTAATATTTATGATTATGAAATGTCCTATGAGGAAATAGCAGATATTGCGCTACTAACTCAAATAATCTCTAATTATGAATCATTTATCTCTGAGAGTGATATTAGAGGAGCCTTTTTCTTTTTAACTGATGCCATAAAACAATATGATTCATACCATAAAGATAATGATGGCGTTCAGCTAATGACAATTCATGGTGCTAAAGGCCTTGAGTTTCCAGTAACCATTATCACATCACTTCAAAAGGAAAAGTTCCCAATGAAGGTTAAGGATCCTGAACGTAATGAAGATTATGTCTTCCCTAATGACACCTATTACACTCCAAATGAATGTTTAGAGTATAAAACTACCTTAAAGAAGGAAAATGGAGAATGGGTCCCTAAAACCCTTTCAATTGAAGAAGAAAACATTTTAAGTGCTGAGGAAGAAGACAGAGTCCTTTATGTTGCAATGACAAGGGCTAAGGATCTCCTGATACTATCCACTATTGGAGAAGTTCCAGAGCAAATTGAAGGAATTAAAGATAGTTTAACTGATTTTAGCTATGATGAATTAGACAAAGTCAAGTTTGAATGGGACTTTGAAGAAAGTCCAAAAGAAAAAGATGAAAAGATTGCAGATGAGCTTGAAAGCCTTGAAGAGCCTGTTGTCCTTAATTATTCAAGATACACACAATATATTTCATGTCCATTCAAGTATGACTTAGGCAATAATTTAGGATTCATACGTTCCGGTTCAGCTAAAGCTGCAAATAGAGGAAGCGTTTTCCACGAAATCATGGAAGAGCTTAACCTAA
>ONYG01000110.1 GCA_900321995.1 uncultured Methanobrevibacter sp.
AGAAGAAACATTAGACCAAGATTACATTATGGAAATAGGTTTAGATATTACCAATATGGAATATGAAGACGATGATATTAATTTAGATGAATTTTTAGAAAGGATTGAAGATGCAGTCGCCATATCTTCTGAAGATGCATTGGAAAAAATCAAGCTTAATATAGGCATTTTGGATTACTTTGTTGCTGAAGGAATTCTTATTGGAGATTTAGTGGAATTGGGATTAGAGCTTTTAGAAGGCATAGAACCTACAGAAGAAATTAAGAAAAAACTTGAAGAGCAGCTCTTAAAATCTGTAAGTGATAAAAATATAAATGCTCTTATCATGGCATCAATAAGGTTGGAAGATGACTTTAGAAAACAAAGAGTTCGTGAAATTGACTTAAATGAAAAACTAGTGCACTTTTATCCTGATGAACTCATTGGTGTGGCAATAGCCAATCAAATAGCAGGAACCAAAGGAGTTTTAAACTTTAGAAGATATTCCAAGCACAAACCAGGAATTTTATATGGTTTAGGCCCTATATTATCTAATACCTTTGCAGGACTTGTTGCAGGTTCCATGACTAAAATACTTGAAGAATAAATCACTGAATTAACAAATTATTATTCGCTTAAAAAAAATAAATCCCTAAAAATTAAAATATTACTCACTAAAAAAATAAATAAAGTTGAAACAATGAAAGAAGAAAACAATGATGATTACTTTGAAAAACAAAAACCATCCATTTTACGTTCAATTGGAGGATTATTCACTTTTACAACCATACTGCCATTAAACATCTACACTACAATTGATGAGATGGCAAGAATGACATGGTTTTGGCCAATTATAAATGGAATAATCGGAGTGATGGCTACAATTATTGCATTTATCCTAACTCAATTCATCCATTTCGATGGATTGCTTGTTGCTGCAATAATCTATGGATTTTTGCTTTTAATTAATGGATTCAATCATTTTGATGGATTGATGGACTTTGGTGATGGAATAATGGTCCATGGAAGTCCAGAGAAGAAATTAAGAATCATGAAAGATCCAATGACTGGAGTTGGAGGAATAGCTACAGGATTGATTGTAGCTGCAATAACTATAGCTGCATTCTCATCTATAATCAACTATTCATATAAAATAAGCATAGATTTCCTATTATTAATTATTATAGCAGAGATGTCTGCAAAGATAGGATTGACAACTTGTTGTATCTCTTCAAAAGCAAGTGATGATGGAATTGGAAAATTCTTCATTAAATATATGAACTTGCAAAATTACATCATTGGAATAATTATTTTCTTAATCATTGCTGCAATGCTTAGCTTAAGAATAGGATTCCAAATTGGAATTTTAGGAATAATCGGAGGAGCATTTGCTGGTGCATTTACTTCACTTATCGCTAAAAGACATCTTAAAATTGCTAATGGAGATGTGCTTGGATGTTCCAATGAACTTGGTAGGCTGTTTTCATTGCTTGCAATGCTAATTGCAATTTCAACAAGTTTCACCACATTAATTTAAAATTAAACTTTAATAATAAGTATTATAATAACAAGATTCACATAAACAAATTATCCAGAAAGATATAAAGAAGGACAATAATATGACTATAAATGTTTTAAGATTAGATCACAGAATAGGAAGAGACACACGTATTACTACCCATGTATGCCTAACTGCAAGAGCATTTGGAGCTAGCAAAGTATGGTTAGCAGGAGAAGAAGACCATAGCATGATGAGAAGCGTTAGAGACATTGCAGATAGATGGGGCGGAGACTTTGAAATTGAATATAACAAATCATATATGGAAGTGATTATGAATTGGAGAGAAAATGGAGGAAAAATAGTTCATTTAACCATGTATGGAGCACAGGCTCACGAAGTTGTGGATGAAGTCCGTGAAAGCTCTGATGATATTCTAATTATCGTAGGTGGTGCAAAGGTACCTACAAAAGTCTATAAAAATTCTGATTGGAATGTTTCAGTTACTACACAACCTCATTCTGAAGTTGCAGCTCTTGCAATATTCCAACATTTATTGCTAGAAGGAAAAGAGTTTGATTTGGAATTTAAAGATCCTGTATTTGAAGTTATTCCAACAGCTCATGGAAAAACTGTAAATATCCATGATGAAAACAGAAAAACAAATAATCAAGAATAAACTAAAATAAAATTAATTAAAAAAAAATAAATAAAAAAAAATAATTAAAAAAAAATAATTAAAAAAAAATAAATAAAGAAGAATATTATTATTCTCTTTATTTTAAATACTCTTTTTTATAAAAACCATTTTTAAGAAATAAAGTCATCTAAACGTTTTAAAGCTTTCATTTTATCATATTTATCTAATTTTGCCTGATAAAGTGCATCTTTAACGGTAGCAATAGAATTATCATAGACTTCCCTATCAACAGGATATGGAAATCCATCCTTACCTCCATGACTAAAAGTGTATTTGACAGGGTCTTTCCAGCTTGCAGGTTCACCAAATACCAAATCTGAAATTAAAGCCAATGCCCTAATCTTTTTAGGCCCTATTCCATTTAATAAAATAAGCTCTTCATAATTTTCCGGCTGAATTTCCCATGCATTCTTTAAGACTTCAAATTCCTTATCAGACAAGTCCATATCCAAAACCTGATGATGTGCAGGAAGAGTCAAAGTGTTTTCTTGATCTATGCTAAAATCTGTAAGAAGAAGTTGATTTGAGTCCTTTCTCTTAAAATAGTCCCTTAAATGTTCAGGATTATCATTGATTAAATCCACACTTATCTTCTGTGCTTCAACACTGTCCTTTGAAGCCATATTCAATGCATTATTTTCTTTTTTATCACAAGATATTCCATTATGAGGGTCTTCCAAGAAACTGTCAACATTTTCACTCATCCAATGATATCTGCGAGCATGTTTTGTAGCTGTATTCATGCCCTGTTGCACTACAGCCCAATCACCTTTTTCAGTGATAAAGAAATTATGAACATATAATGTGTATCCATCTTGAATGCATGAATTATCAACCTTAGCAGATAATTTGCTAGAGTTAATCATATTATCCACATATGAAGTCTTTAGATTAAAGAGTTCTCCAGCCCGCTCAATGCCTTTAGGAGTTTTTCTTGAAGCTGAACCTTTTCCTCCAGAAATATAGATTCCATGTTTTTCAGGGTCAATAGAGGATTTCAATGCTCCTAAAGTGGTTGTTGTTGTTCCAGAGGAATGCCAATCAAAACCAAGTACGCAAGAGAAAGCCTGGAACCAATAAGGATTAGAAATTCTATTTAAAAATTCATTAGGACCATATTCATCTATTACCACTTCTGTAATAGCACCTGAAAGCTTAGTCATTCGATCAAATAACCAACGTGGTGTATGGCCTCCATGCAAGGGTAAATTTGTTGTTCCTCTTCTTTGCATATGAATACTCCCAAGAATTTTAAAAAATCCAGATTAAATGAAAATCAAATAATGAAAATTATATACAAATTAAATTCATTATAAAAAAATTAAATAAATAAAATCTTTTACAATTAATATTATTTTCAAAATAGTATATAAAATTAAAAAGAGCATTTGAAAACTAATCAAAGCAAGAACAAAACAAATTATAAAAATTTTTGAATTAAAAATTATTGATTAAAATAAATTAAAAAAAAAATAAATAATACAATAAAATAATTATAAAGATTCTCCATGAGCAATAGCTACAATTCCAGGAATATCCTTAACTTCTAATTCATAAAAGGCTTCCATACCCTCTTCTTCATATGCCACACACTTTTTTGATATGACATTATTAGTCAAAAGTGCAGCAACAGGAGGAGTTACAATAAAAACAGAATTATATTTGGAAAGGCTTTTCTTTGTATCCTCAGACAAAGACCCTTTACCTATATGAAATTTAACTCCTGCAGCAGATAGTGGAGGAATAGAAGATTCTATCTCAGCCTTATTGCTTGTTGTTGGAGCAATTCCTGCCACACTAAAGGCAGTGTGCATTATTGCCATTCCCTTAAAATCAAAGGAATACTTATCTTCATCCCCTTTTTCAATTGAATCTACCAATTTAGGCAATACTGCATCTCTACCACAATACATTATCCCAGATAATGATATCTTATCCCCCACTTTTAAATCATTAATAACATCATCACTGATTGGAGTGCTAATCTTTTTCATATAATAAGATTTTTCTTTAAAATTTATAAAATTTTCTCAAATGATCTCACATAAGGAATAAAAATTAAATGTGAAAAAACACATCAACATAAAATTAAAAAAATGCTAAAAAAATTATACAAACAAACTAAAATTAACAAAATAGAAAAAGTAAAAAAATGCTAAAAGAATTTATGCAATTATATTAAAATAACGGCCAATATAATTAAAATCATGATGAAAAGATTAAAAATAATGAAAGGATTTTTTAAAATAAAGAAATCAAATATGAATTATTGAAACATAGATAATTAGAATATACATGGGCAGATAAAAATAGATAAAAATAGTAAAAAATTAAAAAAAAAGTTAAGATAAAAAAAATCTAAATAGATTCAGAAATCTCTTTTAAATCACTAATGAATTCAATAAGATTATCCTTTTTAATATGATTCATTAGAATAACCCTAATCGCCTTAGGACAAACTGAACAGGAAACTTTCCAATTTCTCTCTTCAAGCATCACCGCTAAGTCATCAGTTTTTAAATTAGGATGATTGAAAGCAACAATATTCAAATTAGGCTCTACAACCAAATCATAGCCAAGACCTTTCAATTCATTAGCTAAAAAGTGAGTCTTAACCAAGGACTCTTCAGCAAATTTCCTATAGCCCTCTTTTCCCAAATATTTCATCACTGCAAAAGTTGCAGCTGAAGAAGCGCCTAAACGAGTACCGACAATTGTTGACTGATGCTTTATAGTAAGATAAGGAGAATCTACAGACATTGCATCAAGAAAAGTATTATCCCTAAATAGGATTCCTCCTGAAGGAATCGGAGCAAGTCCCATCTTATGAGGGTCTACAGTAATTGACTTGACTCCTGGAAGGGAAAAGTCAAATCTTGGAAAATCATGATTATCCTTTAAAAATGGAATTGAAAATCCTCCAAAGGCAGCATCAACATGCAAATGAACATCATTTTCTAGGGCTATATCAGATAATTCTTCAATAGGATCGATCATGCCTAATTCAGTGGTTCCAGCAATACCGACAATAGCTACAGTATTTTCATTGACATTATCCTCAACAGAAGAAGGATCAATACGATAATTCTCATCAAGCTCTGCATTAACAAGCTTTAGATTAAGCATATCAACAGCTTTCTTAAAGGAAAAATGAGCAGACTGAGGAACTATAATTTCACCATTTGAAATGCCTTTTTCCCTTGCCAAATTCCTTGCAGCCCTAATCGCCATAATATTAGCTTCAGTGCCTCCAGTCACAATATGGCCAGATGGATTTTCAAGAGATAAAAATGATCCAATCATTTTTAGCACTTCATCTTCAATAAGTTTAGTTCCTTTAAACAGACCAGGGTCTCCAAGATTAGAATCTAAAAATCTGTTAAAAACCTCTTTAGCAATTGGATGTGCTTCAGTACACATGGAACCTAATATTCTGCCATCAGAATATTTGCAATCCAAAGACTGAAATTCATCTAATTCTTTAAAAATCTCTTCTCGAGACACTGGCTTTTCATTCATAATATTACCTTGTGAATAATTAAATCAATAAAAATTAAACAAAAATTAATTAATTAATTAATTAATTAATTAAATAATTAAATTCAAATAAATTAGAACAATTTAAATTAATAAATTAAATTACTATTACTTTTTTAATAGCATTTGAATACAGAAAAAATAGTAAATAATATTAAAAAAGCAATAATGAAATAATTTAGAAATAAAAAAATAAATAAATAAAATGATTTAAGAAAGATCTTAAATCAAATTAAATTTGAAAATCAAAACAATTAATTGTGAAAAAACAATTATAATTGTTTTCTAGCTGCATCGAGCATAATTTTCTTTTCAGCTCTTGCAACGGTTTTTCTAACTTCTTCAACTGCATCAGTATTTGAAGATACACTAGTAATACCGAATTTAACTAGTTTTTCAACAATATGAGGTACACTACCTGCTTGACCACAAATACTGCATGTTACACCTGCTGCTGCACAATGCTTAATTGTTCTTTCAATTAAAGCCATTACTGCAGGGTGTTCTTCGCGATAGTGTTTTGCTACATATTCATTGTTTCTGTCTACTGCAAGAGTGTATTGGGTTAAGTCATTGGTTCCAAGACTTACAAAGTCAATACCTTCTGCAATGTATTCATCAATCAAAATAGCAGCTGCAGGAATTTCAACCATCATACCAAATTGAACATCGACTTGAGGAACTAAACCGACTTCAGCACATAATTCCTTAGCTCTTCTAAGTTCTGATGGATGTTGTGATAATGGAATCATGATTCCAATATTCTTGTAACCTTTATCATGAAGTTTTTTAATTGCTTTAAATTCAGCTTTTAGAATTTCAGGTTCATCTAATTCTCTTCTGATACCTCTCCAACCTAACATAGGGTTGTGTTCTCTAGGTTCGTTTTCTCCACCTTCAAGAGTGATGAATTCATCAGTTGGAGCATCGAGAGTTCTGTACCATACTGGCTTAGGATAGAATTCGTCAGCCACTTTTAAGACACTTTCAGCAATTACATCTACAAGCTTATCTTCTTCACCATCAAGGATGAATTTCTTAGGGTGAATACCAGTGGATAACATCATATGTTCAGTTCTAAGTAATCCTACACCATCTGCACCAGTTGCTGCTGCTTTAGGAGCTGCTTCAGCCATACTTACGTTAGCTTTTACTTCAGTAACAGTGATTAAAGGAGCTGCAGAAACTTGAACTGCACTTTCGCTTGCGGTTTCATCTTCAGCGCCTTTTATGATTCCTTTGTATACTAAACCTTTTTTACCGTCAGCGGTAACTTCATCATTTTCTTTTAATGTGGAAGTTGCATCTCCAGTACCTACAACACAAGGAATACCTAATTCTCTTGAAATAATAGCTGCGTGACAGGTTACTCCACCTTCATCAGTTACAATACCGTTTGCTCTTTTCATAGCAGGCACCATATCAGGAGTGGTCATAGTGGTTACCATTACGTCTCCTTCTTGAACCTTATCAAGCTCATCAAGGTCTAAGATAATCTTTACAGTACCTGAAGCTAAACCAGGACTTGCACCAAGACCTTTAATCAATACTTCTAAATCAACATCATCTTCTTCATCTGCTTTTTCTTCAGAATCTCCAAGTGTGGTGATTGGTCTGGATTGCAATAAGAATAAGTTGCCATCATGGAAAGCCCATTCAGTGTCTTGAGGTTTGCCGTAATGACCTTCAACTCTTTTAGCCATTTCAACTAATTTTTCTAATTCCTCATCAGATAAAACTCTTTCATTTCTCATATCTTCAGGAACTTCGACTTGGATAGAGGTACCTTCCTCATCGTTTGTGAACATGGTTTTCTTATCACTGATAGTGATGTTTAAAACTTCATTATTTTCTTTTGATACAACATAGTTATCAGGGGTTACAGTACCGCTAACAACGGATTCACCAAGTCCCCAAGATCCTTCAATTAAAGCAATGTTTTCACCAGTGGATGGGTTTACAGTAAACATTACACCTGCCTTATCAGAGTCTACCATTTGTTGAACTACCACTGCAATGTATACTTGAGAGTGTTCAAAGTTATTTTCTTCACGGTAGAAAATAGCTCTTGCTTCAAATAAGGAAGCCCAACATTTTCTTACATATTCAATTACTTGATCAATGCCTTGTACGTGTAAGAAAGTGTCTTGTTGACCTGCAAATGAAGCTTCTGGTAAGTCTTCAGCTGTAGCAGAAGAACGAATAGCTACATCAGCTGCATCTAAGCCAACTCTTTCAGATAATTGGTTGTAAGCTTCAGTGATGTAAGTGGAAATACCATCAGGAATAGGAGTTTCGATAATGATTCCCTTAATCTCTTCAGCAGCGTCTTGGAGTTCTTTAGTATTGTTGATATCTGTTTCTTTTAAAATATCCATAACCTTATTAAAAATTCCAGTATCTCTCATAAACTTATCATAAGTTTCTGAGGTTACTACAAATCCTGGAGGAACAGGAATGCCTGCTTGAGTTAATTCACCTAAATTAGCACCTTTTCCACCAGCAACACCGATGTCATCTTTACCTAAGTCTTCAAACTTTATAACATACATAGTTTTTCCCTCTTAAAAATCATATCTTATATATAATCTTGATTATGATTTAATCCGCATGAATGATTTAAATCAAAATAATAGATAATAATGTTTGGATATAAAACAAAAGTCCAAAAAGATAAAAATAATTGAGTTTTTTAAGAATTAAAAAAAATAAAAATTTAAAATCTGATATTTAATCAAATACCAGAATTATGACATAATTAAAGAATTAATTAATAAAATTAATTAATAGAATTAATTAATAGAATTAATTAAAATCTATTTAATTAATTCAGCACCTTTTTCTACAACGATTCTGCAGGAAACAGGTAATTTCATTCCTGCTCTTCTTAAAGCAACTTTAGCGTCTTCGAAGTTTTTAGGGTTTACATCAATAGACATAACCTTTTGATTAGTTTTTACGAGAGCTTCTACACTAATTGCTTTACCGAATGCATTTCTCATACCACTTTGTACCCTGTCCGCACCTGCTCCGGTAGCCATAGGGTTTTCTCTTACGATATTGTGAGGATATACTCTTAATTTTAAGTGGTATCCTAATCTACCAGCAGATCTTTGCATATATCTGTTAGAAGCAATACGAGCTGCTTCTAAAGCATTATGTCTAATTTGAGCTGGTTTTTTAACAGCTAAAGATAATCTTACAGGGAAATCTTCGGATAAGTTACCCATATCATATTGAACAATTCTATTATTTGGTATTTTTCTAATATATTCTCTTCTTGAATAAGCACGAACCATTAAAAGTCCTCCATATAAATATAATTGAATAATCTGTGATTAATCATCAAATCTATCTTAATCATTCACAGAAATTCTTTTTTATCAACTTTAACAAGTTGAAATAAATAAACGTTCTATCAGAACATCGTAATAAAGCTTTAAAAAGCATGACCCCATATTAAGAAAATATAAGCTATAATTATATCCTTATTATCATGTTTAAAGCCATATAAAAATGATATTTAATAAATAACTAGTTTTATAAAAATTTATAAAAATATTTATTATTTTTTTTTATTAAGTTAGATAGAATAACATTATTTATTTTTTTAAACATTAATAAATGTTATCATTATTTGGCATAAATTTAGTAAAAAATTAATGAATATTAAAAATTTTTTAAAAATAAAATTTTTTTAATATAAAAAAATATTCCAAAAATAAAAAAATTAATCTAAAAAAACAGAAATGAAAAGAAAAAAAATAAAAAAATAAAAGTTAAAACTAAAAAAAACATTAGTGAAAAAAAATTAAAAATAATCTAAAAAAGAAGATAAAAAAGAGAAGATAAGAAAAGATAGATAAGAAATAAAATAATTAAAAGAATAATAAAATAAAAAATTAACAATAAAAATATAAAGGATAAGACAATAAAACAATAATAAAAATCAATTAGTGACCAATATGAAAATAAAATCCAATATGGAACTAAAATATAAAGATGCTGAAAGTGCGGAAATTGTATTTAAATCCTTAGAAGTAGACAATGAAGGATATTTAAAATCAAAATTAGATTCTGATAAAATAGAATATGAAATAGAAAGCGATACCCTTGGAACTTTCTTAAATACTGCTGATGATTTAATAGCTTCTGAAATTTTAATAGAAGATCTTATTAAAAACACCAATAAAAAATAAAGCATTTTATAACCACCACCATAAATATCTAAACACTATTTTTAAAAGAACCTAATATTCACTACTGAACGAAAATTAAAATCTGATAGAAAAATTTTCAAATCTATCAATATCCCATAGTCAAATAGGATAAATTTAATAATAACTTAAAAGATAAATATAAATTACTATTAAATTTATTAAGCATAATTAATATTTAATTTGCTTGATTTATCTAATTTAAATTAAAAAACATTTAACATCTTTAAACAAATAAAAACACGATGTTAAATAAAATCATATTTATTAACTAATAAATTAAGTTGAAGTGTTATTATGGAATGTTATAATCATCCAGATAGAGAAGCCGTTACAAACTGTTCAGTTTGTGGCAAAGCGGTCTGTCAAGAATGTAGTATGGAAATTGCAGGAAATGTTTACTGTAAAGATTGTGTTAACGACATTGTAACAAAAAGCATAATGGAAAAAGCAAGCCAACAAGCTCCTCAAGTTACTCCCGAACCAGAAGAAGAACCTGTTTTAAAAGCAAAAGAAGCAAATAATGAGCCTGTTGAAACAATTACTCCTTTAAAACCAGAAGAAATTGAAGAAGTAATTCCAGTTGCTCCAGAAAAACCTGCAGAAAACTTTGAAGCTGATGTGGAATATGAAACTGAATATGTAGAAACCTACGATGAAGGCGGTGTGGAAGACAGTTACTATGAAAACCCAGAACCAATTCCAGAACCAGAACCTGAATATAAGGAAAGAGAAAGAATTCTTAAAAAGAAAGAAATTGCAGAAGAAGAAATAATTGAACCAGTTCATAAGGAAGCAGATGTTCCACAACAAGATTCTGCTGATGAAATGGAAGCAGATTACTACCAAGAAAGACCAAATAATACTCCAAGCAATGAACTTGAAGCTAAATATGAAAAATATTTAGAAGACCTTTATTATGATGAGGACGAAATCGTAGAAGAAGAAATTTATGAAGCTCCAAGAGCTCCTAGGAGACAATCCAGACCTAGAAGACCTCAAAGAGAAGAATACTACGATGAAGACTATAGAAGAAGTCCTAGAAACTATTCTAATCAAGGAGAATACTACATTAACCCTAGAGAGGATGAATTCGAAGATGAATTAATCGTCCCTGCACATAACAGAGGCAGAAACCAAGATGCTGAAAGTTATGAGGAGTTAAAGAGAAGAATTGAAAGAAATTATGCTAAAGAACAGGAAGCAAAACAAAATCGTAGATTCAGAAGGTCTAAAAAGTCCAGAAAACAAAAAAGACCAGACTATGATTATGACGAATTAGAAAATATTCAAGAAATGCACGCTTTCCCTGAAGAAGACTATGAAGAAGATAACGGAATCGGTGCTTTAGATATTATTTTAGCAATAATTCTCATCCTTTTAATCATATTAATCTTATTATATGTAATTTACTTATTCAGATTAAATGGAGAGTACTTTAGTTTTATTGATTCACTTTTAGGATTAACTACTGATCCTTCCAAATATGTATCTAATGTACTTAATTTCCTTTAAAAACAAAGTAATTCTTTGTTTTTAATTTTCTTTCTTTTTAATAACACTTTAATATTAATTAATATTAATTAATTTTAATTAATTTTATTATTTTAATTAATTTTTTACTTACTTTTTTTATAATTTTTAACTTATTCTTAAATATCTTAACTTTTTAATTATTTTTAATTTATTCTTAAATTCTAAACTTATTTTTATTAATACTAAAATACTAAGAATTAATTTAACTTATAAGACTTAATAAAAACTAGAAATAATAATAAATATAGCAAATGAAAATTGTTAAAAAAAGCAATAGTCTATAGAAAAAATAAACAAATAAAAAAATCAGAAAAAATAAGGAGATATAATAAAAAATAGATAAAAAATAGATAAAAAATAGTTTAAAAAATAGTTTAAAAAATAGATAAAAAATTGTTAAAAAATAGTAAAAAATAGATAAAAAATAATTAAAAAAGAAAAAGATAAGAAGAATAGAATTATTCTTCTGCGTCAGCTTCGACTTCTTCTTCAGGAGCTTCTTCTACAACTTTCTCAAATTCATCTACGAATTGGACTTTTTCGTAATCCATGTTGTCCCAAATGTCTTTGGAAATTCTGAATCTTGCGAAAGTTACATCCATGTAAGTTTTTTGGTCGAATCTAGTAATTTCATCTAATTTAATGGATACGGTGTCACCGTCGATTTTAATTTCAGTTTTGTCTAAATCCATGTTAGGGTAGGAGTAATGTAACTCAATCATACTTTTGATTTTTTCTTCATCTTCTTCAATAACTTCTACAACAGTTACATCATATTCTAAGTTTTTACCAGCTAATTCATGGTTAAAATCAACTTTTACTCTTCCACCGTTTACAGAAATGATTTTACCAGTACCGTTTTCAGCACTGATTTTCATACCTCTTACAGGAGTCATTCCTTGTTTTTTGAATTCTTTCATTGGAATTAATTGAATTAAGCTAGAATCTCTTTGTCCGAAACCATTTTCAGGAGTTACAGATACGTGTACAGATTCACCAGCTTCAGTACCTAAAATAGCTTCATCAATTGCAGGTAATAAGTGGTTTCCACCAACAATAATTGGGATAGGGCCATATTGTTTGTTATCTACGAAAATACCTGCTTCTTCAGCAATATCTTCAGAAGTAGTATCAAAAATTTCTTCAGTTTCTTTTATTTTACCAGTAAATTCTACTCTTACAAAATCACCATCTTGGATTGCCATAATATCTCTCCATAATTTTTCATAATATTAATTGCAAATTATAACTAAATTAAATTACTCCCAATTATTAGAATAATCTTAAACCTACTAATTTAATCATAATGCAATCAAATAATCAATGTAATTAATAAAAGTAATTAAAAGTTAAAAAATTATTAGATTAATAAATAAGAAATTTAATAAAAATAATAAAGTTTACGAAATAAAATTACAACAATTTAATTCTATTTATTATAGGATTTATTAAGTTTTTTATTAAAATATAATTTTCAATATAATTACAATAATTAAATATTAATCAAACAAATATTTATAATTTAGGTAAAAATGATAGAAAAATTTAAAATTTTGTAAAAAATTATAAAATTAAAAAGTTCATAAAAGAAAAAAGAAAGAAAATAAAAAAACAAAAAATAGAAATTTCTAAAAAACAAAATAATCATTTATTAGGTACTTCAATTGAACTCACAAATGAGTTTTCACCCATTACCTTTTCATTAAACTCATTTAAAACTGTCTCATTTTTATAATCCAATACACGCACATTAAAAGGATAAGTGTTAATATAATTAGAGATTACATCCCCTTTTACTTGAGTTTCCAAAATACTTAAAACCCTATTTTTATAATGGCTACTGAATCCATAAAATATTGCATCTTCAATCTCAGATACAGATTCAAACTCTTTTTTCTCCCTTTTCTCAATGAATTCATTAGCTAACTTTTCATTGAAAAAGTTCAATTCCAAAAGATCTTCATATGATAGGTTATTTGCAGAATCCAATATCGCTTGATAATCCCTTAAATCATGCAAAGGAGCATTATCCAAATCCAACTCCCTTTTTAATATTCTTAAAGTTTCACTAGGCAACATGGATTCAACAGTTTCAAGTTTATTTTCAGTGCATGCCTTACGTATTAAAGTTCCACTAACACCTTCAATACGCGGAACAAAAATGAATTTATCCTTAAAGTCAAAACCAATCCTCTTTAATGATTTTGAAAAGGATACAATAACATAATTATCTTCTTCAAGTTTTCCTTCCATAATTGTCTCTTTAGTATCCATATCAACAATCTTATAAGGTTTTGGAGCTACACCATGACCTAAAGAAATTCTTCTTAAAATTTCGTCATAGCCTTCAAAAGGTCTATATCCCCTTGGAATAAAATCAGTGTTTAAAGCTTGAAACATTTTGGTTAGGCAAAGGGAGTACTGTCCAGATCCCATTATTCCCATTGGAGGACCTTCTACAACAATATCTGCCCCAACTTCAATAGCTATCTCTGCCCTTGTCTTTCTGTGCATTATATAAGGCAGTCCACGACCGCTTCTTTCAAATAAACCTGGAACAATAGCTACAAATAAGCCGTTAGGAACTTTTTCCTTGGCAGTTTTCATACAATGAAAATGACCATTATGAAGTGGAGAATACTCTGTAAAATCTGCAATAAGAGGCCTATCACCATTATTGGATGGTTCATTCATTGAGTGTGACTCGGAATTATCCTCATTAGCAGAAAACTTTTGAGATTTCTCATAATCACTGTAAAATGTCTTTTTATCCTCTTTAAGAATGTTTCTTACAAAATCAATTGAAGGCATAATATATATTATTTTAATTAAAATTAATAAAATTAATCATTAAAGATTAAACATTAAACATTAAACATTAAAGCAATACATTCCTAATCATCATCATGATTACTCTTCATCTTCAGGATTATTTTCAAAGTTTTCTTCAGGATTATTCTCAATCCATAACAAAATTGCTTCCTTAATGGCTTTACTATACCATTTGGGCTCAAATCGAAACTTTTGAGAAGCCAATCTCCTAAACTCATAATCCAAATCACTATCAATATGCACAGTAACTCTTTTCATCTTTTTTACATCAGACATTAAAACACAACCCAGAATTTATTAATAACTATCGAAAAACTTAAAATAAAAAAATTTAATGCTTATTTTTTAATTTCACTCATTAAAAAAATAATTTACCATATATAACTATTTATAAAAATAATGGTTTAAATTAAGTTTTTCTTGAATTAATATATTATATGATTTTTATTAATAAAAAGATTTTCTATAAAACCTTAATTTAACAAAATAAGATTAAAATAGCTAAATTGATTTAAAATGAAAACAATATTGACATCTGAATAAAAAAATTATATAATCAAAAAATTCTAAGCATATTGTAAAACTATTATCATTTTATATCAATATTGATAAAAAAAAGAAATAATGAAAAAAATCTAAAAAAAGAAATAATGAAAAAAGTCTAAAAAAAGAAAAAATGAAAA
>ONYG01000112.1 GCA_900321995.1 uncultured Methanobrevibacter sp.
TTCAAAGGAATATGAAAAGGATTATTTGTTCTCAACTGTTCAAACAATGTCAAAGGATGATGTTTTCACTAAGTTTGACCCTAAGGAGTTTGACTATATAGTTATTGATGAAGTTCATAAGGCAGGTGCCCTAAGCTATAAAAAGCTTTTAAACTATTTTGAACCTAAATTCTGGCTTGGAATGACTGCTTCCCCTGATAGAACTGATGGTGAGAATATTTATGAAATCTTTGATTATAATGTTCCATTAGACATTAGGCTTCAGGATGCACTTGAGGAGGATTTGCTATGTCCTTTCCATTATTTTGGAATAAGTGATTTGACAGTAGAGGGGAAGGTATTAGATGACCATAGCGAATTTAGATACTTAGTTTCTGATGATAGGGTTGAGTATTTGCTTGAAAAGTCTGAATATTATGGCCATAGTGGGGATAGACTTAAGGCCCTTGTATTTTGCAGTACAAAAAGAGAAGCAAAAGAGTTATCTGAGGCATTTACACGAAGAGGCCATCCTTCACAGTTTTTAAGCGGTGATGACTCTCAAGAAAAACGTGAAGAGGCTATTTATAGATTAACTGATGACAATGCAGGAGATCCATTAGAGTATATTTTTACAGTAGATATTTTTAATGAGGGTGTAGACATTCCTGAAGTCAATCAAGTATTGCTTGTTAGACCTACACAATCATCAATCATTTTCATTCAGCAATTAGGAAGAGGATTGCGTAAATTTAAAAATAAGGAGTATGTAGTCATCATTGATTTCATTGGAAATTATAATAACAATTTCCTTATTCCTATCGCTTTATCTGGTGATAGAACCTATAAAAAGGATAATATTCGCCGATATTTGTTTGAAGGCACTAAGGAGATTGAAGGCAAATCTTCCATTAGCTTTGATGAGATTTCTAAAAAGAGAATTTATCATGCTATTAATAATACAAGCTTTTCAAAAGTTTCATTATTTAAGGAATCGTATCAAAACCTTAAGTTTAGGCTTGGAAGAATTCCGTATCTATGTGATTTCTATGAGCAAGGTGAATTTAATCCAGAAATTATTTTAAGTCATAATAAGTATGATTCTTATTATAATTTCTTAAAACAGATGGATAAGGACTATACTGAAGAAATGGATGATTTATATAATCTTTCATTAAAGTTCATCTCATCAAAAATAATTAAAGGAATAAGGCCACATGAGGCTGTTATTTTAAATTATTTGAGATATAATAAGTATTTCACCATTCAATCTATTGAAGATATTTTATATGATGAATATGGCCTTAAAGACCAATTTGAATCCATTAAAGGCGCAATTAATTTATTAAGTCTAAACTTTTATAAAAAGGAAAGTTCTGTTAATTCAGGACAAACTAGCTTATTTGAAGAGAATAGAAAAGCAATTTTTGAAGATTATCAGGCTAATACAGTATCTAGCGCAATTGGAAAAATTGATGATTTTGACTATGAAAACATATTCTTTAACCTTGATATTAATTTAGATAGTTTAGAAAAGAATAAAAATCATAAATTTGAGATTTCTGATTACTTTAAACATGCTTTATTTAGTCAAGTTTATTTAAAACATTTTGATGACGCTATTAAATATACTTTATTAAAATATGAGGATGTTTATAAAATTAACAATACAGCAAGCTATAAAATTAAAGATACAGATTATAATGTTGATTTTGACTCAAGTACTGATGATAAATTTAAATTATATGCCAAATATTCAAGAGAAGATGTTTTAAAGATATTGAATTGGACATTCTTTATGAATGGTCAGAATATTGGTGGATATAAAATAAAATATGGTACTTGTCCTATTTTTGTAACTTATGATAAAAAAGAAGACATTTCTGAAACCATTAATTATGAGGATGAGTTTGATTCAAGAGAAGTATTCAGCTGGATGAGCAGAAATAATAGAAGAATAGACAGTAATGAATTAAAGCCTATCGTTAATTATAATGGCGATTTAGACATTCGTTTATTTGTTAAAAAGAGTGATGACGAAGGTTTAGACTTTTATTATATTGGTAAATTAACTCCTTTTGATCATAAACAATTATCTAGAACTATTAAGGGTAAAGAGAATCCTATTGTTAATTTTAAGTTTAAGATAGACCATCCAGTGGATGAAAATATTTATAATTATTTTATGGATAGCTTAGATGATGAATAATAATACATAAAATTATTTATAATCTTTAAAATCATCTAAAAATAGTTTAAAGTTTAAATTATAGTTTATTCACTCTAAAAATAGTTTTAAAGGTCAAATTCTCATTTCAGTTAAAAAATAGTAGAAGTAAAATTAAGATAAAGTATAACAAAAAGTTATAACTTTACCTTAACACGGATGACAAATAGAAGTTTAATCGAATACATAAACATAAACTTCTTTTATCTCTTAACCTAAGTTAAGAGAATAATACTCTATTCAA
>ONYG01000058.1 GCA_900321995.1 uncultured Methanobrevibacter sp.
AAAAGAATTTTTGATTTGATGGATGAAGAACCTGAAAAAGATGATGGATATGTAACTTTAGTAAAAGCTAAATATGTAGACGGTAAGCTTGAAGAGACAAACGAAAATACAAATATGTGGGCATGGAAACATCCACATTCTAATGGAGAAATCGAATATGTTGAACTTAAAGGATATATTGAAATGCAAAATGTTGACTTTGGTTATGAAGAAAATGAGCTTGTTCTTCATGATATAACACTATATGCAAAGCCTGGTCAAAAAATAGCTTTTGTTGGTGCCACTGGCGCAGGAAAAACCACTATAACCAATCTGTTAAATAGGTTTTATGATATAGAAGATGGAAAAATTAGATATGACGGAATCAATATAAACAAAATTAGAAAAGATGATTTAAGATTGTCGTTGGGTATGGTTTTACAGGATATTAATCTTTTTACAGGAACAATAAAAGATAATATTAAATATGGAAATGATTCGGCAACGGATGAAGAGGTAATTGAAGCTGCTAAATTAGCCAATGCACATGATTTTATTATGAGACTTCCAGATGGATATGATACTGTTATTCAAGGAAATGGTTCTAGTTTATCTCAAGGACAAAATCAACTTTTATCAATAGCTAGAGTGGCTTTAGTAAATCCACCGGTTATGATCTTGGATGAAGCAACGTCAAGTATTGATACTAGAACAGAAAAAATAGTTCAAGATGGTATGGATAAGCTCATGGATGGAAGAACCGTGTTTGTAATTGCACATAGATTATCAACAGTTAGAAATTCTAAAGCAATTATGGTTTTGGATCATGGAAGAATAATTGAGAGAGGAAACCATGACGACTTAATTGCTCAAAAAGGTGTATATTATCAACTATATACAGGTGCATTTGAATTAGAATAGCATAAAAAAATTCACACAAAATTCACATGGTATCAATAATATTTTAATATTTTATTTATAATATGATACGTAGTAAGATACAAAAGAGAGGTAAGAGTTTATTGAAAAAGCGTAAAAAAGAGTACCTAATTAGTATGGACAATAACTTAATAAACAAACAATTTATAGACCCCAAAAGTGATACTTTTGAGAAGGTAGTTTTTTTATACGATTCTGCAATAAAAGAATTAAAGACGAAAATTGAGATTTTACAAGATGAGATGAAGTTATTCTATGGATATGAACCTATCGAATCTATTTCAACTAGGGTGAAGTCTCCAGAAAGCATATTAAAAAAACTTAATACTAAAGGTTATGAACCCACATATGAAAATTTATTTGAAAAGATAAACGATGTTGCTGGGGTACGAATAGTATGTAATTTTAAGAAAGATGTTTATAAGATTGCAGAAACGATAGAAAATTTTCAAGATATTAGAGTTTTAAGCAAAAAGGATTACCTTAAAACCCCTAAGAAGAGTGGATATAGAAGTTATCATTTGGTTGTAAGTATACCTGTTAGTTTTTCAGAAGGGACTATGTATGTTAAGGTTGAAATACAAATTAGAACTATAGGAATGAATTTTTGGGCATCACTTGAGCATAAATTAAAATATAAAAATGATAACATTTCAAAAGGTGATTCTAAGTCATTAGAGAAATACGCAAAAGTCATTAATTCAATTGATGACGGAATGTTTACAATATATGATAAAATGGCGGATAATAATGATTTTTTATACATTGAAGCAGCTGATGATGAGCCAAACTTAAAAAAATTCAAATTTAAATTATAATAAAATATAGTTAAATAGCCAGTTTCAAAGCATTATGAGAAACTGGCTAAAATTTTTTTAAAAAAATTTTTAAAAAAGTATTTACAAATGAAAATTGCGGTGCTATAATACGCAACATGTTAAGTGAATAAATTATTATTTGCTTTATTTTCTAATAAATAAATGCTGTTCTGGCATTTATATTTTCCAATAAATAAAATTAAATAATAAAATAACAAGTTTTTTTGTTGCGCCCCCAATTGCACAAAATAGTGAAATTTTTCTTCTTTTATGATTGTTAGTAATATGCCCCTATACAAAATAATCATAGATAGCAGATAATAGTTTTTCACTTAACTAAATATATTATAAGGAGGTATTAATGAAAAACAAAAAGAAAGTGATAGGACTTGTGGTCGTGGCCATGTTACTTGTGACAATTTTTGCAGCAGGATATACTTTCGCAAGGTATTACAAAAAAATACAAACAAGTGCGGGAGCTAC
>ONYG01000144.1 GCA_900321995.1 uncultured Methanobrevibacter sp.
ATAGTTTAATGAAATCCAGTATCAGAAATAGCTTAACTTTTGGGGGTTGTTTTATAGTTTAATGAAATCCAGTATCAGAAATAGCTTGACTTTTGTGCTTGTTTTTTAGTTTAAAAAGAAATTTAGTTATAAAATGGCTTGACTTGGGGTGTTTTAGTTTAAAAAGAAATTCAGATCATAATAGGGCAATTTTAAAAAAAATTAAAAAAAGAGAATTTAAGTTATTGAATATTCAATAACTTTTAAAGTTTAAATTTAGTTTAATTTGGCTTTAATTAAAAAATTAAAGGGAGATAAAATTAAAAAATTAATTTTGAAGTTTTTCTTCAATGATTTCTTTTAACTCTTCAATTTTAACTCTTTCTTGCTCTTCAGTGTCTCTGTTTCTTATGGTTACTGTATTGTCTTCTTTTGTATCAAAGTCAACAGTAATTGCTATTGGAACACCTACTTCATCAGCACGAGCATATCTTTTTCCAATAGTTCCTGAAGTGTCATTATCTACTGTAAATCCTGCTTCACGTAAACTATGGGTAATTTCTGTAGCTATTTCTCCAAGTCCTTCCTTATTCATTAGTGGGAAGACACTAACTTGTATAGGTGCGATTTCATTTGCAAATTTAAAGTATTCTTTGTCAAATCCATCATCTTCGGTTTTAAAGGAGTGGAGCAATGTGCAGTAGAGAATACGGTCAATACCAAATGATGGTTCGATTACGTGGGGGATAATCCTTTCTCCTTTGACTTCTTCTTCAATGTCTTCAAAGATTAGGTGTTCTTTTAGGATTTCAAAGGTGTTGTCTAATTCAAGAATGTATTTTCCTTCTTTTTCAACAGTATCCTTAAGCTCTAAAACCTCTTCATCGCCCAGATTTTCAATAAATGTTTTGATTTTTGGGGAATCTCCTTTAAAAGCAGGTCCAAATAATTTTAAATTAGGCTTTACTATGGTCTTTTTAACGAGTTTTGGTTCATCATATTCTCTGTAAATGCTTAATTCATCATTACTGAACTCAGTATGTGCTTTTAAGTCGTAATCTCCTCTATCTGCAATACCTATGATTTCTACCCAACCATATTGGTCAGTTAAACATTCTACATCCCAACAGTCAAGAGCATAGTGTGCCATTTCTCCAGGCAAGTGTTGTCTAAATCTTAAGACTTCGTCAGGTATTCCTAATTCCTTAAGGAATTTCCTTGCAAGATATAATTGATAAATCAATGTTTCAGAGGATACGACACCTTGATCTAAAGCTTCTTGAGCAGTGATTTCTAAGGTTTCCTTATTGTTTATTTGAACATCTTGGGATGATAAGTATAATTTTTCATTAGCTATTTGGCTAAATTTGGGGTGAGTCTTATCTTTAGGGTCTAAAAAGATTTCAGCTTCAGCTTGAGTAAATTCTCTAAGACGAATGACTCCTTGTCTTGGGGATATTTCATTTCTGTAAGCTTTTCCAAGTTGAACTGCACCAAATGGAAGTTTGTTTTTAAAGAATCTTGATAATCGTTTGAATAAGATAAATATTCCTTGAGCTGTTTCAGGTCTCATGTATCCTACCTTGTCACCTTTAGCCCCGATTTCAGTTTTAAACATCAAGTTGTAGTTCCAAATATTTGCCAAGTCTCCACCACAGCTAGGACATTTGATATTGTTTTCAGCTACGATTTTGTCCATTTCCTCATTTTCCAAGCTTTCAACATCTTCTCCAATAGCCTCTTCAATGATGTGGTCTGCTCTAAATACCTCTCCACAGGATTCACATTTAGTCATTGGATCTGTAAAGTTGTCAACGTGTCCAGATGCTTTTAGGACTTCTTTTGGCATTACAGTAGGACCTTCTATTTCATGGAATCCTTCTCCAGCAATGTATTGTTTTCTCCATTTTTGCATGATATTGTTTTTTAAGCTTGCTCCAAGAGGTCCGTAGTCAGTAAATCCGGACACTCCAGAATAGATTTCAAAAGAGGGCCATAAAAATCCTCTTTTACGTGCTATGTTAGTCATTTTTTCATGATTCATTAATATTTCTCCATAATTATGGTTTTTGAGTTATATTATTAGTATTATTTTTAAAAGTTATTATAAAGTATTTAATTTTTGTTTAAATTAATAATATATCAATTTATAATATCTTTTTTTTAATATATAATGTTAGTTAAAAAAAATAGTATTTTTGTGCTTTTTTATAAAGTTTTTAAAAAATTAGGATAAGAAAGTTTGATTTAATTTTTTCTTATTTTAGTAGAATTTAAGAAAAAAAGTTATAAAACTAAGTTTAATTAATTTTTATAATCAACTAATTCGTCAATTCTATTTAATACAGCATCAACGGATTTTTGAGTATAAGTTAATTCAATAGCATCAAATGCACATTTTTGAATACAGTGGCCGCATCCAACGCATTTACTTTGATCAATGGTTACTTTGCCATTTTCTAAGCTGATTGCATCTCCAAAGCAAACATCATCGCCTAAGCACTTTTTACACATTTTACAATTGTCTTCAATGGTATGCACTTCAACATCTTCAAGTCTCATGACCTTATCGCTGATGTCATCATTCAAGTCTGGAAGCACTTTCCATAAGCAACAACATGGGCAACAGTGGCAAATGGTTAATAATTGTTCTTTAGGCCCTACATTCATCCAAACGGTATCTATCTTATTTCTTCCGATAACATGGCTTAATCCATAGCTATCTGCTAAATCAACATGTTCTAAAGCTTCTTCTACTGTAGCTCTTCTACCATATTTTGAAGCTATTTTTCTGGATGCAGGTCCTATGAATATGCAACCAAAATCCTGTGGATAGTCTTGGCAGTCATTGGATGATCTGCAGAGACATTTGTTCATTATTACAATGTCTGAAGCTTGTTTGATGACTGTCTTAATAATTTCGCTTGGAACGAATTCAGAATCATCCTTTTCAAAGCTTTGATTGATTTCAATATTTGCAGAAATAGTGCTTGATGTTTTGTTCTTATTGACTGTATTCCTGTTTGGAAGAACAAAAATCTCATCATCTTGGAAAAGTAGTCTGTCAATGATTTTTTTAGCAATTTTAGATTTTCTTGTTAATCTTGAGAGGAAAAAACGAGTATGAAATGTGTGTTTGACTAAAAATGTAGTGATGTCTTCGTAATATCCTTTTCTCATTTTTTAACTCCCATATAAATTACTTAAATTATTAAATTAGTTAAATTTCTTAAATTTTATACTATTAGTATTATTTTATTAATTGTTTATAAAATTTTTTATTAGTTTTAATATTTGCTAATAATTTTAAACTGAATCAAGTATTATTTTAATATTCAAATATTTAAACCCTCTATTTTGATTTAAGGGATTATTCATCATTTTCAATTTTTATATTCAATCTTCTTAGTATGCCTTTTAATGTATGAGCTTCTCTTCCGGTAATGAATGCCCTATTAATTATGTTTTTAAAGACTTTCAATCCATTTCTTTTTTTATGATCTGGAATATTCAAATGGGAAATAAGCTTTTCCATATCCTTAAGGAGATATTCCTTCTCAAGAGCTGTGCTCTCTTCCAAGCCTTCTACAGGATAGTTGTTTCTGTTTTTAAAGACTTCATAAAGAATGATTGCAGCTGCATGGGATATGTTCATGATAGGATAGCTTGCATCGGTTGGAATGCTTACAATAATGTCGCACATATCGATTTCAGCATTTGTAAGTCCGTTTCCTTCCCTTCCAAATAATATTGCTATTTTATCATTATAATTCATTGATTCTGCAAGTTCGTCAGGCCTTAATGGGATTCTTGATAGGTTATAGCTGCCTCCTGGAGCTCCTGTAGAACCTATGATGAAATCAATTCCCTTATCTTTTACAAACTCTTCTACAGTATTATAAATTTCTGCATTCTCTACAGTCTCTTTAGCATGCATAGCTTGATAGTAAGCCTCATCTTTAAGAGGGCAAGGATTAATCAAAACCAGGTTTTTCAAGCCAAAGTTTCCCATTGTTCTTGCTAAAAATCCAACGTTTCCTGGAGATTCACACTCTACAAAGACTACATATATGTTTTCTTTAAGCCTAATGTTTTCTTCATCTTGGATTATTTCTTTAACTTTTCCTCTGTCATTTTTCTTGTCTTTGTATTTCATGTTATCTCTTTTGTTTTTTATTAGTTTGAAGAATAGTGATTATAAGTCTTATAATGGGAATTAAGTGATTATAAGTCTTAAAATGGGAATTAATTAATCATTTATCTAAAAATATTGTTCATAATTAATAACAAAGTCATAATTAATAAAAAAAGAAAAAATAGCTTATTCTTCATAAGCCATTTTAAGCAATTGAATAAGGTTTAAAGTCTTAACGTCTTGAAGACCAATTGCATTTAAACCGTCTTGTATATTTATTTGACAGAATGGACAAATTGTAGTAACATAATCTGCTTCAGTCACTCTAACCATTTCTGCTTTATCCTTAGCAAGCTCTAATGCAATATCTGGACGTCCTGATTTGATTCCTCCTCCTGCACCACAGCATTGGCAAGGAAGTTCAAGCTCTTCAAATTCAACTCCCGGAATCATCTCAATTATGTCTCTAGGCTGATCCTTAATTCCTTGGCCTCTAGATAGGTGACAAGGGTCATGCCAAGTGACTTTTGTATTTAACTCTTTCATTTTCTCTGTGTCGAGCTTGTCAACTAGGAACTCGCTGATGTCCTGCACATTAAGTTCAGATCCATATTTTGGATGGTCGTTTTTAAGAGTAGCTCCACAGCCTGCACAAATGGTAATTACTTTATCGTAGTCTTTAAAGACTTCCTTGTTTTTATCTACAAGCTCTTGAATGACATCCACTTGACCTGTTCTGATTAGAGGTGAACCGCAACAGACTTGACCTTCTGGAATGTCTATTTCAATATTATTTGCTTTTAATACGTCTATTAATGCATTACCTACGTTTTGTGCCCTGTAATCAACCATACATCCGGTAAATAAAGCAACCTTTTCCTTATCTTCACTTTCATCAGTGTAATATTTGCCTTCTTCTTCCCATTTCTTATGGATTGTTTCGATAAATGGCTCTTCAGGTTTACTTACAGACCTTCCGCTGGATACAACATTGTTTTTAAATACTTTATGAGCATCAAGAGGACCTAAATCTCTAGCATAAGCTAAAGCCCTAAGCTTTTCAATAGCATCTCCAAAACTGTTTATGCTTTTTGGACAGATTGAACCGCACTTTCCACAGCTTGTACAGTTGTACATTCCACTATCTAAAGCTTCGATTAATCTGTCTGATTCATCTCTTGGGTCAAAATCAAATTTTGAAATGTATCTTAAGTAATATGGTCCAAGGAAATCTTCTTTAAAGTGCTTTACAACAGGGCATGTTGAAAGACAGGTATAACATTCGATACAGCTTCTTACCTTTTTAGTGTCCTTAATGTCTTTAGGGTCTATCTTTTGAAGTGAGCATTCCCCATCACAGTCAAGGCTTAATTGAAGTTGCTTTATCTTAGCATCTGCTGAACTCCTATCTACAACCAAATCTTTAATTACTGGGAAGTCTAATGGTTCTATTAATCTGTTGTCTTTTATTTGGGCTTTACATGCAAGTGCACCATTTCCGTTAATCTTTACACCACATGATCCACATTGTCCAGCTTTACATGAGCTTCTGAAGCTAATGTCTGCATCATATTTTCTATTGATTTCCTCTAATGCATCAAGGACTTTCATTCCTGGACTTTCTTCAATTTCATAAGCTTCGATATGAGGCTCCTCATCCTTCTCGCTATCGAATCTTTTAACATAAACGGTTATCATCTTAATCCCCATTGATTGTTATTTAAGTGTCTTTAAATTTATTTTTTTAATCTAAAATCGTTTTTTTATGAGTAATTTAATCTGCTCTAATTATTATAACTAACTAAATAATTACAATATAACACTTTATATATTTCTATTTGTTTTATTATATAGTTTAGTATTTTATTAATGATTTGTTTAATTTCTAAAAATGACATCTATGATGATTAGTTAATTTTTCAAAAATGCTATATATTAAATATGTAAAGAAACTAATATTTTATTATGATAATTTATTAGAATTTTAGGAATAATTTATTATCAAATAATCAACAACCAGTCAATGGTTTGGATTTTTAATAATTTAAATTGTTCAGAATTTTAATTGCTTTTAATATTATCTTATATTTACAATTTAATGAAAAATGGGGATTAGATATAGTTTATACTTATTTAATCTTAGTATGGCGATTAGATAAAGTTTATATCTTATTTAATCTCAGTATGGTGATTAAATGGCTTATGATCAATTAGTGACTAGTGAAAAAGGAGAAAAATTATTCTTGCTAGGTAATGAGGCTGCTGTACGTGGGGCTATAGAGGCAGGCGTATCAGTTGCAGCTACATATCCAGGAACTCCTTCTTCTGAAATAGGAAATATCTTATCAGTAGTTGCTAAAAGTGCAGAAATGTATTTTGAATTTTCTGCAAACGAAAAGGTGGCAATGGAGGTGGCTGCAACAGCTGCAGCAAGTGGTCTTAGATCATTTACCTTTATGAAACATGTAGGTTTAAATGTGGCTGCCGATTCATTTATGACTACTGCTTACTCTGGAGTTAAGGGAGGTATGATTGTACTTGTTGCAGATGACCCTTCCTTGTTCTCATCTCAAAATGAACAAGATACAAGGAATTATTCCAGATTATCTTCAATTCCAATTTTAGAGCCTTCAAATCCTCAGGAAATAAAGGATATGATGGTTTATGGATTTGACTTGTCTGAGCACTTTGGAATTCCTGTAATTCTTAGAACAAGTACCCGTGTTTCACATATGAGAGGAATAGTTGAAATGGGCGATATTAACAAGACTAAATCAACCACTAAAGAAAGTGAAAAAGATGGGCACTGGCTTAAGGGATACTTTGTAAAAAATCCAAAGGAGTTTGTGCCTGTGCCTGCAAATGCCCTAACTATGCATGAGAGACTTGTTGAAAAAATAGAAAAGATTGAAGAGGAATCTAATGGGGCAGAAATTAATGAGGTAATCTCCTTTGAAAAAGGCATTCTTCAAGGAAAATATGGTGTAATTTCCTCTGGAGGAGCTTTCAATTATGCTTATGATATTGTATCACAGGAAAACTTAGGAATGGATATTCTAAAGATTGGCCTTTCCTACCCTTGTCCGAAGGACTTGATTTATGACTTCTGCAAAAACTTGGAAGGAGTTTTCATCGTGGAGGAAGTGGATCCTGTGCTTGAAAGGGATGTATTGGCTATTCTCGGTGAACATAACTTGGATTGTCCAGTCTATGGTAAATTTGACGGAACATTTCCAATGGTTCATGAATTCAATCCAGATATCGTAAAGGAATCTTTCAATAAGGTTCTCTGTGACATTGATGATGATGAAAAGTTCACTGAAGAGATTAGGAATGAATATGGTGAAGATGCCCTTCATGACTTAGAAGATGGTTTAATTGAAATCATTCCTAAAATGGAATTTAGCGACGGATTGAATGACCTTATTGAAAATGTTCCAACAAGAGCACCTACATTATGTGCAGGCTGTTCTCACAGGTCTGCTTACTTTGCAGCAGTTCAGGCTTATGAGGAATTAGGATATGCTAAGGAAGATATGATCTTCGCTTCAGACATTGGATGTTATACCTTAGGAATCAGCCCTCCGTATGAGACTGCAGATTACTTGCTTGCAATGGGTTCAAGTGTTGGAGACGGCTGCGGATTTTCCATTGCAACAAATCAGCATGTAATGAGTTTTATTGGAGACTCTACATTCTTCCACAGCGGTTTATCTCCTCTTGTAAATGCGGTTCATAATAAGAACAAGTTCGTTTTAACCATTTTGGACAATAGGATCACTGCAATGACTGGAGGTCAGCCAAATCCGGGTATTGCTGTTGATGGTATGGGAGACCCTGCACCTGCAATTTCAATAGAGGATATTGTAGAGGCTATCGGCGTTAAGTTCATGAAGATAGTAAATCCTCACAACATCAAGAAGACTGTAGATATCTATAAGGAAGCTCTTGAATATGATGGAGTGGCTGTTGTCATTGCAAGATACCCATGTACTCTAATCAAAGGCCAAAAGAAGAAAGCGCCTATGGTTATTAAGGATAACTGTGTAAAATGCTTGCACTGTATTGAAAAACTTGCATGTCCTGCAATTTCCTACCTTGATGGCAAGGTAATAGTTGATGAGGCACTTTGTAAGTCATGTACTGTATGTATTCAAGTATGTCCGAACAAGGCAATTGGAGTTAAAAAAGGTGATTAGGATGGCTAATGATAAAGACGTAAACTATAACATTTATATCTCTGGTGTAGGAGGTCAAGGAATTATTAAGACATCTGTAATCATCGGAGAGGCTGCTATGCTTGAGGGCTATGATGTGGTCATGAGTGAGATTCATGGAATGAGTCAAAGGGGAGGATCTGTATCCACTGAACTTAAGATAGGCAATTTCAAATCTTCAATTGTGGAAGAATCTAAGGCAGATTTGATTCTTGCTTTTGAGCCTATTGAAGTTTTAAGAGGCTTAGATAAGGCAAATAAGGACACTACCATTATATTTAATACTTTTCCAATAGTTCCTTCAACCCTTACTCAAACTGGTGAGACATATCCTGAAATTGAGGATATTATTAAAAACTTAAAGGACAATTTTGAATCAGTTTATCCATTGGAAGCAAATGGTCTTGCAAAAGATGCAGGAAGTATTTTATCATTAAATATGGTGCTTTTAGGTGCATGTGTGGCAAATGATGATTTCCCATTATCTAAGGAAACTGTAGAAACTGCTATGAAACATAACTTAGCTCCTAAGTTCCATGAAATGAATTTAAAAGCTATTGAAAATGGGTATAATGCGGTTAAAGACTCTATGTAGTCTTTAATTTTATTTTTTTATTAACAATTTCTATTTTTTCTATTTTTTCGTGCTGTTTTTTGTGTAGTGATAATTGTTATTTTGTGTAGTGATAATTGTTTTTCATGTAGTTATAATTGTTTTTTTATTAATTGTCCTTTAATTTAATACCACATATTTTACAAATTGTATCTTCTTCTTTAACCTTATTACCACAGTTAGGACAGTATTTATGAAGCTTAGGCTCACTAGCCTTAATCTTCTTGTTAAGAAATATGTCTTCTCTGATTCTTTTGTTTTGAATGAGGCAAGCTCTGTCCCAATCGTTTTCCATTAAAGTTTTCTTAACATAATATGCTTCAACCATAGTGTTGTACTTGCCATAATGTTCATCTCCCCTTTTAACACAGAACTTACGTTCCTTATGGTCGAATATTATTTCTCCTTCTCTTTCCTTTTTATTAAACTTCAATCCTTTGATTTGGCCTCTTGGACGATGTTCTGGAAAAGGAGGCAGTTCCATATTCTCATACTTGTTTGGAAGGTCACATTCCACAAGCAAATCATAGTCGAATTTGCAATAAAATAAGCAATCCCTTTCATAGAGTGCATCAGATAACTTACTAAATTCTCCATAATCCTTATTGTTATGCTTAATACGATATTTTTTACCAGATTTAACTATATTCCTATAAAAATATCTTATATTAGTAGGTTCCATATTTACACCTCCATTCAAGGTTTTAATTGGATTTTTATTAGTTGATCCAAAATAATTTTAGAATATCATTTTTTGTTATAAAAATTAAAAAATAAGAATTAATATAATTATGTTTTTATGATATATTAAATTTTTTTAAATCATTTTTTCAGTTATTTTTTGACTTGTTTTTTCAGTTATTTTTTTAGTTTTAATTCTATTTAATTACATATTTTCCTTTTTCTTAGTGAAATTGTGTCATTTTGGTATCGATTATTTGCATTTTATCTATGATATTTTGCATCTTGTTAATGAGGGCAAGTATTCATTTATATATTAATTGACTAAATAGTATTATCTAAAAGCAATTGAAATTTCAGTAGATTTTAGGATGGAAAAAAATTTGTGTGATAATATGTCTGAGGAAAATTTATATAGTTTAGCGGAAAAGAGAGTGGATGAAAAAATTGGATTTTATCATCATTTATACAGTTTTATTGCAGTTAACCTAATTCTTGCAGTTATTAATGTCCTTTTTTCAAAAGGTAGCTGGTGGTTTTTATGGGTTACTTTCTTTTGGGGAATTGGTTTAGTTTCCCATTTTATAAAAACATTCATTGTTTTTGAAAAGTTTGAGGAAAAGCATAGGGATAAAATGATCGAAAAGGAAATGGAAAAATTGAGAAAGGAGTAATTTTTTAAAAAATATTTGTTAGTTCTGTTTTAATAAATAGGATTTTTAGTTAAGTTTTGCATAAAAATAAAATTATTTATATGGGTCTTTAATGAAAGTATTTAATAAGTCTAAAAATTATTTTTGGGGTTATTGAAATGGATAAAAAAATTATTTTGCCGATTGTAGTTCTATTAGTAATTTTGGCCTGTGCCTTAACTTATTCATTTAGCGAAACAAATGGTATAGAAGATAAAACAAGTTTTACAGTATCTTCTGAAGGTCCAATTCCTTTATCTGAAATCATTGAAGACATTAAAACTAGAGAATATTATGAAGGCTATGACAATGAAACCCTTGCTTGGATGGAATCCTTAGGAGACAAGCAGGTATTTTCAGGGGATGGAATATTCCTTATCATGAGTGATTATGATGCTCAAAAAATTCCTTCTGAATATGTTACTGATGTGTTCATACATGACTTTGTAGACTGTAATGTGATAGAAAATCATTCATTAGGTGATATTAAGTATCCTAAGGATGTATTTTATGTAAAAAACGTAGTTTATAAAGGTCAAGAAATCGTTGAGATTCCAGGTGGGGGAGCCTAATAATAAAACATTATTATTTTAGTTTTTTAAGTGCATTATCTAATAATTTTTTAGTTTTTTAATTTTTAGTTTTAGTATTTAGTTTTTAGTTAATTGCACTATCTAATTTTATTTTTTTATTACTTGTTGATATTTATGAAAGTTGATTTATTTATTTCAAGAGATATTGAAGAGCCTTATGCTGAAATCCATTCAGATTCTTTAACAGACAATATCCAAAAAGCTATGGATCTTTTGGAAAATGATAATGTTGAAGAGGAATACGATGGCAACAGTTCTATTTTGGCAGTAAAGAAAGGGCAAGACATTGTTCTTTTAGACTTTAAGGATATCTACATGATTAGGGTGGAAGATAAGCAAACAAAGGTTTATACAGAAAATAGGAATTATCTGGTTAAGAAGCCTCTGTATCAAATAGAAGAGAATCTTAATTCTGATTTTGTTAGAATATCCAAGTCTGTAATTGTGAATCTTAGAAAAATAGAGCGTGTAGCACCATCATTAAGAGGCATGATGTTTATTGAACTTAAGAATGGTTTGAAGGACAATATTTCAAGAAAATATTTGTCTGACTTTAAAAAGGCTTTAGACTTATGATAATGGCTTTTTTATAGTTTAATGAGACTTTAGACTAATGATTATTATTAAATTTATGGGATTATTAATCGATTTACTTTAATTGTTTCTAATTGTTTATGTAAAGGTGGTTATATGAAAACTGAGTTAATAGAAAGATTGGCATTAGGAGCATTTGTAGGCTGTTTTATTGTTATGCTTGTAATGGTTCTTGGATCCTATGCTAAAGGTCCTTTGAATGTGTCATTCAATGGGGTGGAAATAATAAATGCATTTTTCGGCTCAATTGTTGTTGGTTGGGCTTTTTCATTAACTGGCATAATTTATGATAGGGAAGAGGTTCCATTTCCACTTCAAATCATATTCCAAATGGGAATTGGAATGACTGTATTATTCATTATGGCTATTTACTTGCAATGGATGCCTATTAATTTAGGCATTGGTCCAATAATCACTTGGGTTGTCATTGCAATTATATTCGCTATAGTGTTTTGGTTTGGATTTTTCATTTATTACGCTCTTTTAGCAAGAAATATGAACAAAAAAATAGAGTTGTCTAAATGATTAGGCAATTCTAAGATTCTTTTTTTTAAATTTTTATTGTAATTTTATTTGTGCTTTTATTTGTGCTCTTTTTGTATTTTTTTAATTTATTTACTTATTTCTTTCTTGATTTTTAGTTTTTTGGGTGAATTAACAAGTTTTAGGATTGTTTATAAAATTCTTAATTTGTTTTTTGAGAAAAAATATATGAAATTATTAATTCCTTTTGAATAAAAATATATAAAACTTAATTGAAAAATTATATTGATGAAAACTATAGCAAATGGATTAATCTTAAAAGGAATTGAACTAAGTCCTGTAAAAGAAAACATAGTCATTGATGATGAAAATAAGATTATCGAAATCTCTAAGGACGTTCAAGAGGGAGAAATAATCGATGCATCTGGTAAAATAGTCTGCCCTAGATTCATTAATGCCCACACTCATATTGGAGATTCCATAATTAAGGATGAAGGAGATGGACTGTCCTTAAGTGAAATAGTCAAGCCTCCAACTGGAATCAAGCATCTTGCACTGGAATCTGCAAGTGATGAGGAACTTGTTGAAGGCATGAAGGAATCAATGTGGGACATGTACAACTATGGAACAAGTCATTTCATTGATTACCGTGAAGGCGGATTGGAAGGTGTAAAACTTCTCAAAAAAGCTTCCAAGGATATTCCAATCACTCCAATCATTCTTGGAAGGGATAGCTGTTTCTATGGTGATGACCCTAATTATCATCAAGTGAAGGTAAGCATTAGAAAGCTATTGAAACATGCAGATGGAATTGGTTTAAGCGGTTTTGGTGAAATAGACACAACAGTGGCTGAGATAATCTGTGAAAAATGTGAAAAGGCAGGAAAGATATCTTCTATTCATGTTGCAGAAAGTGAGTCAAACCAATTTGAGTCATTGGAAAAGACAGGCAAGAGTGAGCCTCAAAGGGCATTTGATGCAGGATTCAATCAGATAGTTCATATGACTAATCCAAAAAATCAAGATATAGTTAATCTATCAAAGTCTAACAGTTCTCTAACAGTCTGTCCACGTTCAAATGGTGCATTGCATGTTGGAATAATTCCACTTTATGATATTCTAAAGACAGGGGTTAAGCCATTGATTGGAAGTGACAATATAATGATAAATAGGCCTAATATTTTTAGGGAGTTGGAATTTACATTAAAGATAATGAAGGGTCTCTCTAAGAATTATATAGCTCCTCAAGAAATACTAAAAATGGCAACAACTAATCTATCTATCAATAGCTCTTTATCTTCAAAGATTAACAAATCATATATTGGTGAAGGTCAAAATGCAGAATTGATGATAGTTAATCAAAAGTCAGATAATCCTTATTTAAGTTTGATAAATAGGGCAGAGCGTGAAGACATTGTTAAGATTATTTAATTTGATGTATTTTAAGGGGATAGAGGATAATTTCATATTATTTAAACTAAATTAAGTATATCATTAAGTTTATAATTATTGCAAAACAAATATTATTATAATTATTTAATTAAATTAATAAATTTCAGGTGATTGAGATGAGTGAACAATTATATAAAAGAATTTTATTACCTACTGATGGTTCAAAATACTCAGATAAATCTGAAAAACATGCATTGGCTCTTGCAGCTGCAAACAATGCTGAAATCATTGCATTAAGTGTTGTAGAAAATAGCTTTTCACTTAACCTTCCAGACAGTGATACAATATCTGAAGTAAATCAATTGCTTAAGAGTGAAACTGAAAAGAATCTAAATAAGGTGGAAAGGCTTAGGGATGAAGAAGGATTAGATGTAAAGATCACTAAGAAAGTGGCTGAAGGATCTCCTGCTAGAGTAATATTGGAAACCATTGAAGAAGAAAATATTGATCTTGTTGTTATCGGCAGTTCTGGTAAAACTGGATTCGATAAGTTTTTAATGGGCAGTGTAGCAGAGAAAGTTGTTAAATCTGCTAAATGTTCTGTTTTAGTTATTCATTAGCTTTTTTATAAAATTTAGGTGTTTTCACCTTTATTTTTTTTAATTTTTGTCTATTCTATTTCTGTATTGCTTTTTATTATTTTATGAAAATTTTTATTTGTCTTACTGATTTTTGATTTGGGTTTTTATTATGAAAGAGATTGATTTTGATCTGGAAAACAATCCATTTATGGATTTTTTATCTTCAAGATATTCTATGACTGCAAAGGTTGATGTTGAAAAATTATGGAATTTTTCTAAAGAAAAAGACTTGTCTTTTTTTGTTTTATCATTAGGTGCATTATTGAATGCTGTTAACAAGGTTCCTGTCTTAAGACGCAGAATAATTAATGGAAAAGTTATTGAATATGACTATTTGGATGGAGTCACACCATTAATGGATGAGGAAAAGGGCATTTTTAGAGAAATGAGAGTGGATGTTCCTGAAAAGTTTGATAATATTCTAGATTGGCATGACTATGTCAGAGAGCTCCAACAGAAGGTCTTATATGGTGAGAATCATGATTTCAATTTGGATATGATGATGAGGGATGAGGCGAATATTGTAAATCTTTCTTGCATTCCTTGGGTTGATTTTGATTCAATGACAAATTGTGTAGCTTCAAGCAATCAGATACAGCCTTTAATCACTTGGGGAAAAGTTAATGATGATTATAAGATGGCTGTGTCCATTACAGTTAATCATATCTTTGTAAATGGTCGAGATATTGCTTACTTTTTCGAGCATCTTCAGGATAATGTGAATGATATTTTATCTATGGATTAATTTTTTTATATTTAAAAATTATTTTTTTTACAATTTTTAGCCAACTTTTAAAAAATTTTTGTTTTATGTTATTGATATGATTTTGACTAATTTTAACGAACTATGTCTATTTTTTTAGATTTTTTTCATATCAATATCCTTATTTTAATTTTTTTTCAATGATTTTTTTGGGATTTTTCATTAAAAAATCCTAAATTATTTAAATAATAATGTATAAATTATTAAATGTATATGAATTTTATAAAAATTTTTAGTTTCAATTGAAAATTATAGGTGATTATTCATAATTTTCAATGTTTTTATAAAATTTTCTATATTTCTATCGATAAGAAGATTTGATTATTATAAAGAAAGATAATAATGTTTGATAGGAATATGGCTCAAATATTCAATATTATTAAATGATTATACCTTAGAGGTGTTATAATGAAAGTGAAAGATGTTGCGTCTACAGATGTAATTCATGTTACCGTACCTGGAAGTCGTGATGAAGCATTACGTATCATGAAAAAAGAAGATGTGTCTGTAGTACCTGTAATTAAAAAAGACACTGGCAAATTAGTCGGAATATTGACTCGTTCTGATATGATTACTAATCCTGATGAAGAGCAAATCGCTATGTTAATGACAAGGGATTTGATTACTGCAAAGATGGATGATGAGTTAAGCGTAGTTGCGGAAAAAATGGTTTCTAATGATATTAGAAGAGTTCCTGTAATTGATGATGATGAAAACTTAGTAGGTATTGTAACTAGCTTTGACATAGTTGCGCTTGCTATTGCAGATATGGGAATCAAGGATCCTGTTGAAAAATATATGATCAAGACCATTCCTTCAACTTGGGATGAAACCCCATTGAATGTTGCATTTGAAGTAATGAAATTCTTTGGATTAAAGTCTGTAATCGGATTAAACTCCAACAACAAGATGACAGGTATCTTAACTGAAACTGATTTCATTGCTGAAAGTGAAATCATTTCCGAAAGAACTGAACACAGCTCTTCTGTAGGTACTGAAGGAGACAAATGGTCTTGGGACAGTACCAGCGTATTGTACATTGAGAAAAATCATCTTAAATTCACTGATAAAGTGTTTAAGGATGTTGCATCCCACGATGTAGTGACTGCAAACACTAAAACTAAAGTTTCAGTATGTGCTGAAAAGATGAAATCTCTTGATGTGGAACAATTGCCTGTTTTAGGTATTGAAGGAGAACTTGTTGGTCTCGTAAGAGCAAGTGATTTAATTAAGGCTTTATTATAGCTTTAATTATTCTTTTTTTATTTACTCTTTTATTTTACTTTTTTTATTATTCCTTTTTTATTATTCCTTTTTTTATCATTTTAACTATTAATGCAGTTCTTTCTAATTTTCCTATTTGTTTCATACTATTCGAACTGTTAATTAAATTATTTATATGAGTTTTGATAAATAGTGTAATATTAATTTATTAAGTCAAAAATTTTATTTATTTAAACTTATTTGTGTGTAATTATGTCATCAGAACCTATTTTAGTCATAAAAGATACAGATACGACAATTGGAATTAGGGCAAGAGTCGGTGATGAATTTAGTGAGCATGAAATCGAGCTAAATGTTATGCTTGCCTACTATTGGGAGAATGAACTTCCTGTCATAGAGAATCTGATAGATCTTTTTGAGTCTGTAATAAAAAGAACAGTCAATGAAGTTTTGCCTCATGATAATCTTTTTTTAAAGTATAATCTCATTACTGATGATGCATTGGAAAATGCAAGCAGATTTGAAATTCATTTGGTTGAAGTAAAGGCGGATGATGTAGTATTGCGTTTAGATGGTAAGATATTGGCTTTAAAAGGCTTGTCATCTAAGGAAGACTATTCTAAAAATTCAAGGGAGGAAGACTTGATCTTCAATGACTCTAAGATTATAAACCTGGTAGAAAAGAAGATTCCTACCCAAAAGAAAATCTCCTTTAAGGAATTTGCAAGACAGCAAAGGTTGAAAAACAGTTAGGTTTTAATGATTCTTAATTTAATTTCTCATTTTTAAAATAATTGCTTTTATTTTTTTTAACAATAAATCTTTTTTTTAGCTTTTTTTTTATTTTATTTGTTTAGTATTTTTTAGTATTTTTTTAATAATTTTCACTTGTTTTCCATATGAAGATATTATTTTATTTTTTTTATGACTTTTATTTTGATAATTTTAGATTTATTCTTGCAAACTATTTTTATATAAAGTTTAAAAAATAAATAGTATAATAACTAAAAATAAAGATATAATAAAAAATGGCTAGGATATAAAATCATGTTTAAGGATGTTCCAATACAATTCTTTAAGGGGACTCATAGAATCCGAGACCCTAAAGAAACAATTGAGATTAACGAAAAGAAATTAAGGACTGCAGGAATCACACGTCTTACAGAAATCACAGACCTTGATAGGGTAAAAATACCAGTTTTTTCTGCAATTCGTCCAACTGCACAGGAAGGCAGCGTAAGCGTATATGCAGGTAAGGGTGCTACAAGAGAGCAAGCTAAGGCATCTGCAATGATGGAAGGATTTGAAAGATATTCTGCTGAAAGACAGGATATAGATGGTGAAAGAACCTTTGTAGACACTTATAATAACCTAAAGAATATGCAAGACGTTAAGGCCCTAGACCCTAAAGATTTATTGCTTCCTAAAAACTTCACTACTCAAAATGTGGAAAACTCAAGGCTAGAATGGATTGAAGCAAATGACATTATCTCTGAAGAAACTATCTATGTTCCTTCAAATGCAGTTTTCCATCCTTATATTCCAACAAGAGAAGCTCAACCTAGTCCAATAGCTATTTTTAAAGGAAATACAAATGGTTTGGCATCTGGAAACATCATTGAGGAATCAGTGCTTCATGGAATATTTGAAGTAGTTGAAAGGGATGCATGGAGCATTTTCGAGCTTACCAAAAGAAACAAAAAGGAAATAAACCAAGAAACAATTGAAAATGAAATAATTAATGAGCTCCTTTCAAAATTCAATGATGAGGGAATCGAAATCAAGCTTATGGATATTACAGCAGACTTGAAAATAACTACAGTGGCTGCTAGTGCAGATGATACTGTATTAAAGGATCCTGCACTTTTGACTTTAGGTGTTGGTACTCATTTAGATCCTAATATAGCAGTAATCAGGGCTTTGACTGAAGTGGCTCAAAGCAGAGCGACTCAAATACATGGAACCCGTGAGGATACCATAAGAGCAGATTTCATGAGAAAATCTGGCTATGACCACATGAAAAAGATGAATAAACATTATTTCCAAAAAGAAGAGACAAGCATTGACCTTGGAGATATTGAAGACAAGAGTTCAAATTCAATTAAGAAGGATATTGAAACAAGCATTGAAGAGGTTCAAAAGGCTGGATTCGAACAAATATTATACACAGACCTTACCAGAGAAGAGATTGGAATTAATGTGGCCAGAGTGATTATACCTAAAGCAGAATTATATTCATTGGATGAAGAAAGATTAGGAAATCGTGCTTTAGAATATGATAGAAAAGCACGTAGAGGTTTGATTTAATTAAAAACCATTAACTCCTATTATTTAATTAAGTAATTTTTTAAGTAATTACTTAAGTATTTTATTTTTATTTTTATTTTTATTTTTAAAAGAGGCAGACCAATGACTAAAAAAATCATAGTTTACTTAGGGCTTTCAATACAGGAAGAAGAGGCAAGAAGCATACTCGATGCTGATTACAGAAGTCCTGTAAAGAGGGGAGATATCTTAAAGGCCATTAGTGAAAAGCCAGATATAATCGGAATAATCGATGGAGTTTTTCACCATAGCCCTGCAGTGGCTCATAAGGAAATTATGAAAGCATTGAAAATGGGAATAACTGTTGTTGGTGGAAGCAGTATGGGTGCTTTAAGGGCATCTGAGCTTGATGATTTGGGAATGGTTGGAATAGGTTATGTATATAAGCAATACCGTTCTGGAGCAATCACCTCAGATGATGATGTTGCACTTAGCTTTGACCCTGTAAATAAGGTTCCTATATCAGAGGCTCTTGTAAATGTTGATTATAAGTTGGATTTGGCAGTTAAAGAGGAAATAATCTCAGAAGAAGATAGGGATTATGTCCATAATATTGCTAAGGAAATCTATTATCCTAAAAGGTCTCTTCAAAACATCTTTGCAAAGGTGGAGATGGAAGATAAGAAGAAAACCAAACTGATTGATTTCATGCTTAAGGAAAAGGATATTAAGTATTTGGATGCTATTGAAGTATTGGAGTATATTAAAGGCTTATAAATCGTTCTCTATTAAATTTGAAAATTTATTTTTCTTTTTTTTATTCTAATTTTATTCTTTTTTTAATAAATTAAAAATTATTGTTGATTTATTCTTTTTCACTGGTTTTGTGTTTTTTTTCTTAACTTTTAAAACTATTAATTCAGAAATTAATAAAATATAAATATCACAATTGTTATATTAATTAAATACATACCAAAAACAATTAAAATCTGATAAAATAAGATAAAGATTAATAAAATAAAAACAAATAATCAATTAAAACGATTAACTTCTCTAATTATAAAAAATATAATTCAGGAGCTAAACTATGAACACTAATGAAAAAATAGAAAAAGTTAAAGAGATATTAAAAAACTATAATAAGGTTGCTTTAGCTTTTTCAGGCGGTGCAGACAGTACATTGCTTGCATATCTTGCAAAGGAATCAAACTGTGATGTGCTTGCAATAACATATGACAACCAAATCTTTCCAAGTGGATTTTTGGAATTTGCTAAGAGAAGAACCAATGAAATAGGCATAAATCATGAAATTATAGAAAGTAATTTCTTAGATGTAGATGATGTTGCTAACAATTCACCAAAAAGATGTTTAGTATGCAGAAAATTAATGTATGGTGCAATTAAACAACTAGCTAATGAAAGAGGATATGAAATTATCATCGATGGAAACAATATAACTGACCTTATTCATGACCGCCCAGGAATATTGATGAAATATGAATTCAAAATTGAAAGTCCTTTTATAGAAGCTAATCTTGAGACCTATGAGATTCACAAGTTCCTAAAAGAAAACAATATTGAATATTCAAGGTCAACTACCTGTCTTGCAACAAGGGTGAAGACAAATGAAACAGTCACAATTGATAAGGTCAACAGAATTGACTATTGTGAAGACTTTATAAAAAAAGCAACTGGTTCTGAGGTCGTTAAGCTTAGGGAAGCAAATAATGTGGCTACCATTGAACTGGATGATATAAATAATATTTTTGATAATGAAAAGTTAAAATCAATATATGATGAATTGAAGAATGCACAGTATGATAAGATACTCTTAAACATTGATTTTTCAAATGATGATGGGGATCTTGTATTGGACTCTGAATTGAGTGTAGGAAAAGACTATCTTCTCCTTAGAAAAAGATTGCCATTCGGCATAAATATTTCCCAAACTGATAAGGTATTAAAGGAGAATGATTATGCTTTCATTAGCAATGTTCAAACAAATGAATCAATAGGCTACATTAAGTTGATTGTCGATAATAAAGAGTCTAAGATTTTTAGGGGCGGTGTTATAAGCATTGAGGGCAATAAGTCTAAAAAAGATGCTGTAAATTCTTTAGTTAAAGTCTTGCCTTTGATTAGAAGAACTGTTGATGAATAAAAAGCATTTTTCTTATGAGATTTGTCATTGTTTTATTATTTTAATAATTTTTTTTATTTCTTTTTTTTTAATGTATCAATTTAGAATTTTTTTTATTTATCCTAATGAAGATAATCTTATTTTTTTTTTTAAAAATCAGATATTAATTAATTTTCTTTAATCATCATATTTAATACTGATTAAAAGCATATTAATATATGTATAAACAAAAGGAGGAAACTAATTTTGAATAAAAAAATATTTCTATTCACTACTTTGTTATTAATAATAACATTGGGCGCTATTAGTGCAGTTAGTGCAGAAGATATTGGTCAGACTGCTGTTGATGGGGAAATAGCAGATTCTGTCGATTATGCTGATTCAGATGATGCTCTTCAAGTTGATGACAGCTTAGAAAAGACTAGCTCTGATGCGCTTACTAGTGATGGAAGCAAAACTTTCAAAGATTTATTAGATGATATTAATAATGGTCCACAGGGTGAATTGGATATCGATTCAGACTATAAATTTAATAATCAGACTGATAAAGGTTTTGAGGAAGGAATTTCTTTTAATCTATATGAGCGCATATACACATTTAATGGAAACAATCATGTAATTGATGCAAATAATCAAGCAGGTGTCTTTAAATTAATCAATGGGACATTCTACATCAATAACCTTAAGATAATTAATTCTGCAAGGTCTTCAATAATTTTGGACAATTCCATATTATATACAAATAATGTGACTTTCCAAGACAATAAGGATAGTAGTGAAGCTGCAGCAGTATATGCAAGTAACAGTAACTACTACAGTAATAAGGATAAGTTCATAAACAACTATGCTCCTAAGGGATCTTCAATCTATGGCTATAAAAGCATATTGAGTATCAATAATTCCACTTTCAAAAATGATAAACCTGTTAATTGGGCTTTGATTTACTCTTATCAGTCAGTCACTACTGTCAATAACACTGTATTTACAAACATAAGCTCAAACTATTCCTCTGCAATTTTTGCTGAAGAGTATAAGCTTAATGTATCAAATTCAAAATTCATTAATTTGGATGCAGATAAAACAGCAGGGGCAATTGGATTCAAATCAACAGCAGAAGTAAATATCAAAGGATGCACATTCATTAATGTTACTTCTAAGAGAAATGGTGGGGCAGTATATGGAGACCTTAATGGTGATGACATTGTAGCGACAAATGCCGTTAAGCTAACAGATTCTGCATTCTATAATTGTTCCTCTGAATTTGGAGGCGCTTACCTTCAGTTAGGCGGAAAACTAAATATGGCTAATGCAGTTTTCAAAAACAACTCTGCTGAATGCTCTGGAGCTGCAGTATATGTCTCAAACGTTACTGCCACAATAACCAAGTCTGACTTTGATGACAATAATGCAGAGTACTTCTATGGTGGAGCATTATATGTGGATGACAGTAATCTTGCTGTTACATCATCTAACTTCATAAACAACACTGCAGGAATTATAGGTAGTGGAATATATTCCTATGAAAGCCAATATCAAGTCAAAAATTCCTTTTTTGATAAGAATAGCGGTGAAGCTATTGTAAGCTACTTTGATAGAAAGGGATCAAGCCTTAAGGGTAATGACTTGAATGGTGCAAAAACATTATTGAATCAAGTGGAATACACCACTGTAATTGATTACGAAGGAAAGAAAATAGCCTTAAATCCTGTAACCGTTAATGAGACTTCAAAAAGTTCCAGTTTTGACTTACGTAAATATGGTTTGGCAGGTGTTGTAAAGAACCAAGGTTCTAATGGTGCATGTTGGGCATTCGGTTCTACAGGTGCTCTTGAATCTGCATTTTTAAAAGCAACAGGCATTTTGCTTGATTTATCTGAAAATAACATTCAGAACTCTGCAACAAGATATGGTATTTATGGAACAGATAGTATTTATGAGGCAGGATATTCAACTTCTGGAATGGGTCTTTTCTTAGCATGGCTTGGAACTATGTCTGTTGACTATGACAGCTACGATGAACTCGGTAAAATAACCTTAACTGCAATTTCAGAGGATTCTTACCACATTCAGGATGCAATTATCATACCTAAACGTGCAAATGCAAGTGATAATGAAAAGCTAAAGGACGCTTTAGTGAAATATGGTGGATTAACAGTTCATGTTTTCGGTGCAGCTGCAAACAATGATTATTATAATTATAAGACTCATGCAGAATACTACAATGGAAAGCAACCAGGAAATCACTTTGTCACATTGGTTGGATGGGACGACAATTATTCTAAGAGCAATTTCCTCATAACTCCTCCTGGAGATGGTGCATGGATCTGCAAAAACAGTTGGGGAACTGACTGGGGTGAAGATGGATATTTCTATATATCCTATTATGATGCTGCATTTGCTATGAAAACAACAAGTGTAGGTTACATAATAAATAATACAGAATCCTATCAAAGGGCATATCAATATGATATTGGTGCATATGGAAATTATTATGCTGATAAAAACGGCAAGGACCTTACTTACGCAAACAGATATGATGCAATTGACAATGAATTGATTTCAGCTGTTGGAACCTACTTTGAAAAGGCTAATGAGAATTATGTAATTACCATTTCCATAGACGGCAAGGACGTATACACTCAAAAGGGAAAATCAACTCATGGAGGATTCCAGACCATTAAATTGAATAAGCAGATTGCAGTAAATCAAGGACATGAGTTTACAGTAAAGATAACCGCAAAGCAAGTGCCATATATGGAAGATACCAGAATAATTTTTGCTAAAGGAAATTCTTTTGTATATCATCCAGATAAGACAATTGAGGATTTAGCGCTATCAAACCTTACTGCATGTATTAAGGTATACACTTTCACAAATCCTAATCCTAAGAAAACCCAAAGCCAATACTATTCCAAAAGCAATAAATTGGTTATTAAATCAGATGCAAATGGAAAGAAGGTTTCTATTGTTAAAGGGGACACTGTATTAGGCAGTGCAATAGTAAATAATGGCGAAGCATCATTTGACTTGGATTTAGACTCTGGAAGCTATGGCATTGTCACAAGCTATGATGATGAGGATATTCTAGAGCTATTTGAAATCATCTACACAATTGATGTTGTAGATACTAAGACCATTGCATATAACTCTCAACCAACAATTAAAGCTAAATATTTAGATGGATTTGGCTTAGAATTGCCTAATATGAATGTGAGCTATAAGATAGATGGCAAGTCCTACAAGGGAACTCTTCAAAACGACACAGGAATTCTCTCTGTCAAATTGCCTAAATTATCTATAGGAACACATACCTTGACTTTCATAAATCCTGAAACCTTGGAGGAAGTGACTACAACAATCAAGGTCCTTTCAAGATTCAGCGGAAATTCCAATGTGAATATGTATTATGCTAATGGAAGCAAGTATAAGGTTTTAGTTCGTGATGATAACGGAAATCCTGTATCTGCAAATAAAGTGGTTACAATTAAGCTTAATAAGGTAAGCTATAAGGTTAAGACAAACAGCAATGGATATGCGATATTTACAATACCTAATACTGTCAAGCCTGGAACCTACACTTTAACTGCAAGCTATTCTGGCCAAACCGTTAAGAATACAGTTAAGGTCAAAAACAATATGGTTCTTTATAAGGCTGCTGTCAAAAGATCAGCTAAAAAATTAGTCATTCAGGCTGCTTTGAAAAATGGAAAGACAGCTCTTAAAAACAAGAAGTTGACTTTTGTTTTCAATGGCAAAAAGTACTCTGCTAAGACTAACAGTAAAGGTATTGCTAAGATAAGCATTAGCAAGGCTGTTTTAAGTAAGCTTAAAGTAGGTAAGACTATAAGCTATAAGGTCACTTATCTAAAATATACTTTACAAAGAAGTGTGAAAGTTCAAAGATAATTTTACTTTCATACCTTTTTATTTTTTTTTAATATGTTTGTATAGTTTTTTGTGATAATTCTTTTTTTTGTTTTACTTTAGTTTTAGTTTTAGTTTTAGTATTAGTATTAGTTTTTTGTTTTTTAAATACTGTGGTGTTTTCATGATGGGAAATAATGAAATTCATGAGTTTCATATTAAGAATATTTTAAGAAAATTGGATGAAAATGATTTAGACGCTATGCTGGTGGCTAATTTTAATAATATCTATTATCTTTCTGGATACTTGTCAACAAGCTTTGCATTTTTGATCATTAAGGAGAATCCAATCATATTCGTATCTGGGATGGATATGGAAAATGCAAGCAACACCTCTTCTATTGATATTGTGAAATATGAGTCATTTGATAAGATGATTGAATATTTAAAGGAGGAGGAAATTAAGACTCTTGCCATTGAAAGCGATTTGACTGCAAATGTTTATGAAAAGTTCAAGGACTTTAATCTAAAAATCTCTGATGTGATTTCCACTGAAAGAATGATAAAGACAGATGATGAGATTGAAAAGATATTTAAGGCAGCAGATATTGCACATAAGTCTTTATTGGAGCTTGATGTTCGAACAAAGCAGGAAAAAGGTGTTGAGGAATGGGAATGCGCTTATGAATTAGGTTACCTTATGAGAAAGAATGGCGCAAGCATAGAATCCTTTGACACTATATTTGCATCAGGTCCAGTTTCTTCCCTACCTCATTCAACACCAAGACACCATGTGCTTGATACTCCAGTTTTGGTTGATTATGGCTGTAAGTTTGAAGGATATTGTTCTGATACAACAAGAACATTCATTTATAATGAAAAGCAGGAAGAAATTTCAGACATTGTTCTTGAAGCTCATGATAAGGCTATTAAAGCAGTTGAAGCAGGAGTAAAAGCGTCACAAGTGGATAAAGTTGCAAGAGATATAATATCTGAATATGGCTATGGAGATAATTTCATTCATAGTACAGGACACAGCTTCGGATTGGACATTCATGAAAATCCTTCTCTTTCCATGAGGGATGACACTGTCCTTGAAAATAATATGTTTGTAACCGTTGAGCCCGGAATTTATCTTGAAGGCGAGTTTGGGATAAGAATAGAGGATATGGTATTGGTAGATAAAAAAGGTAAGGTAGTTGGCAATTTGCCTCAAATTTTATAGGCTATTTATTTGCTTATGAGTTGCTAATTTGCCTCAAATTTTATAGGTGTTTTATTTGCTAGTGAGTTTGTATTTTGCCTCAAAATTTTTAAGTTAATTATTTGAATAAACTAAAACTATTTATATATTGCAAAATAAAACTTAATTAAGAAAATGATGGTGATTTAATGAAAGTATTAGGAATTAACGCAAGCCCAAGAGAAGTAAGTAATGTAAGAATTGCTTTAGAAACTGCTTTAGAAGCAGCTGCAGCAAAAGGTGCAGAGACTGAAATCGTAGATATTAACAGTTTAGCTATTTCTCCATGTCAAGCAGACAATTACTGTAAAGAACATGATTCAGAATGTGCTTTACACGATGATATGGACGACATCTATAAGAAATTAGAAGAAACAGATGCTCTTATTTTAGCAACTCCTATTTATTTCTTTGATATTACTGCACAAGCTAAAACTCTTATTGACAGATTATATTCTTACTTCATGAACGAAAAGTACACTGAATTATTTTCCCAAAAGAAAGTTGCTATTATTGCAACTAATGGTGGAGCTCCTGTAGAAGCATTTATGAGTTCTTTAGAAACTCAAATGGTTGCATTCCAAACTGTAGGATTTGAAACAGGAGACATACTTGTTTTAGGAGATAACAATATTCCTGGTGCAATCAAAGAAAAAGAAGATCAATTAGCTCAAGCTAAAGAGCTTGGTGAAAACTTAATTTAAGTTTTTATCTTTATATTTTTCTTTTTTTATTTTTATCTTTTTATTGATTATTTATCTTTTTGCAACTATTTTTTCTATTTTATATTAATTTTTTAGTTATTTTTTCTTTTGTGCCGATTTTAAATTTAACATTAATTTATTTCATATTCAACAAACTATTTTTTTTATTTAAAAGCAAGATTGATTAAATATTATAAAATTGATTTTTCTTTGTAAAATTGCTTTAATATTGCTAAATTGATTTTAAAATGTTAAATTGCTTTAATAAATTCGTTATATTTAATAATAAGTAAATTAAAATATTTAACAATGTTTATTGAAGATCTAATTAATAATTTATCAAGTTTTATAGAAAATAAAATGGATGAAAAAATTCTAATATACATTCAAGAATATTTGTTAAAGTCTGGAATATTCACACATGTATCTTCTGTGATTGCTCTATTGATTTTAAGCATGGTTTTTCTCTTGATTTTATTTTTGCTGATTTCAGTCTTGTTTTCTCTAGATCTCGTTATGGCTATTCTCTTATCCGTTCTTATTCCAATAGTTTTGTTTGTTCTTTTTATTTTCATAAAATCTGAAAGAAGAAGGGAAGAGGTTGAAAGTTCAATACCTGACTTCTTAAGGCAATTGTCATCAATGCTTCGTGTTGGGATGAGCTTGGAGAATGCACTTGTCGATTTGTCAGAGCATGGCTCTGGTCCATTGTATGATGAGCTTAAGCGTCTTGTTGTAGAACTTAGAATGGGAAAGTCATTTGACGAGTCATTTAACAATATGGCAAAGCGTCTTGATTCAAAAGACCTTGAGCGAAGCTTTAAAATTATTTTAAATGCTCATAAAAGTGGTGGTGGGCTTGCAGATGTTATTGGAGATGTCAGTGATGATTTAAGGGCCATGTTAATATTAAAAAGGGAGAGAAAATCATCTGTCATGATGTCTATAATGTTTCTGGTATTAGCATCTGTGATTGCTGCTCCATTTGCACTTGGAATGGTTGGGGTCTATTCTTCTTTTATGATAGAGCTTGATAGATCAAGTGCCATTTGTCAAGTTGCACCATTGGCTGCCGAAATATATCTGATTATCCATTCTATTCTTGCTGGATTTTTGATTGCCCTGATAATGTATGGTGATGCAAGAAAAGGAGTAAAGTTTTCTATTCCAATAACTGTTTCAGCATTTTGTATATTTTATCTTATAAGTAATTTTGGAATGTCCTTTTTTGGTTTTGGCTGATTGTGGTGATATAATTGTGGGGTTCTTACTATGTTTTTAAAGAATTTTAAAAAACTATTTGCTGAAGAAGATGGGCAAGGTTCAGTTGAGTTGATTTTAATCATTGGGGGCATAATAGTTATTGTATTGGTATGCATGTTTGTATATAAGTCTTATGTTAATGATTTAGGGAAGGAATTAGAATCTGGAGAGTTAAATTCCTTAAATAAATCTTTTGAAGACATTTCGGCTAAATTTGAATAGTTTTTTCTTTTTCTTATTTTATTTCTTCTTTAGTTAATTTTATGTTATTTTATTTTTTATTTTAATTTTAATGGAATATTTTTGTTTTAACTTTTTTCTTTTTAATTTTTCATTTTTGATAAAAAATATTAATTATGAAATTAAAAATTAATTTAATTAGATTTTATTAAAAAATTAATTTAGTCTTATTAATCAGATGATAGAGTTTCTATTATATTCAAAAAAATTAATTTAGTCTTATTAATCAGATGATAGAGTTTCTATTATATTCAAAAAAATTAATTTAGTCTTATTTAATCAGATAATAGATTTTCTATTATAATTCAATTTAAGGAGAAATATTATGAAAGTATTGATTGGTGGTGAATTTGTAGATAGTTCAGACCATTATGAAGTTAAAAATCCCTACAATGGAGAAACTGTAGATACTGTTCCCATTTGCTTTAGGCCAGATGTGGATAAGGCAGTTGAAGCTGCTAATGCTGCTAAAAAGGCATTATGTGATATGTCTGCTAAGGAAGTGTCCAATAATCTTTATTCTGCTTATGAAGAACTTGAAGAGAGAAGTGAAGAGCTTGCTAAACTTATAGTTCTTGAAGCCGGAAAACCATATAAACAAGCTATTGGTGAATTGAATCGGTCTGCTGAAACATTGAAGTTTGCTGCAGAGGAAGCTAAAAGAATCTATGGTGAATCTGTACCTATAGATGCTACAGGTTCTGTAGATGAACGATTCTTAGCATTTACAAAAAAGGTTCCTTTAGGTGTTGTTGGCGCTATAACTCCATTCAACTATCCGGTTAATCTTGCTTTGCATAAGATTGCTCCAGCTATTGCTGCAAAAAACACTGTAGTAGTAAAGCCATCTACTGAAGCGCCATTGTCAGCTCTTAAATTAGTTGAAATAATCAATAATCATTTTCCAGATGGAGTAATAAATTCTGTAACTGGCTATGGAAGTGAAGTCGGTGATGCATTGGTTGTATCTGAAGGTGTAGATAAAATATCCTTCACTGGAAGCATTGCAACAGGATTATTCATATCTTCAAGGGCGGGAATGAAAAAATTAACTATGGAATTAGGTGGAAATGACCCATTGCTTGTTCTTGATGATGCAGATATTGAAAAGGCTGTAAGCGCTGCAGTTTCAGGTGCATTCCTATTTTCAGGTCAAGTTTGCATAGGTGTAAAAAGAATCATTCTTGACAATAAGATTGCCGACGAATTTATAGATTTATTTGTTAAAGAGGCAAGCAAGCTTAAGATAGGAAATCCTATGGACAAATCTACAGATATTGGGCCTTTAATCAATGAGAATGCAGCTATTCATGTTGAGCAATCTGTAAATAGTGCAATTGAAGATGGAGCAGAACTTCTTCTTGGTGGAAATCGTAAGGATTGCTTCTATGAGCCTACAATATTGGATAATGTAAACATGTCTATGGATATTGTGGCAAATGAGACATTTGGCCCTACTGCACCTATCATTAGGGTGGATGGAATTGATGAGGCTATAAAAGAGGCAAATAATACTCAGTATGGTCTTCAAGCAGGTGTATTTACTGAGAATGTTCATAATGCATTAAGATGCGCTAATGAAATTGATGCAGGTTCTGTTTTAATCAATAAGGAATCAACCTTCAGAACAGATGCCATGCCATTCGGTGGTTTCAAGTCAAGTGGCCTTGGCAAGGAAGGTATCAAATATGCAGTGGAAGATATGTGTAAATTTAAGTTAATTGCTTTTAATTGCAAATAATCACATGTCTTTTTAATTATTTTAATTGGTTAATTAAAACTAATAAAAAGTTTTGTTCTTATACACATAAACACATATCACTTATGCATTTATGTAATTATGCACATGTGTACATATGCACATTTTCACTTATGTGCTTATGTGATTAACGACATATTACATATTCTTTTAATTTTTATTTTTTATTTTTCAATTAATTTTCTAATTTGATAAAATATTAATTAAATGAAAAATAAATTAATGATTAGTTAATGAAAATATGTTATTTTTTAAAAGACCATATTTTTTTTAAAAGTATAATTTTTAATAATTTTTAAATAAATTTTTAATAACATTTATTGAATTAATAGATTATGGAGAGGTTATTTTGTGGGATACCGCTAAAGATTATAGGATTTTAATAGCTATGCACGCTCGTGAGCTATTTTTAAAAACTGTTCAGACAGGTAGTTTTAGAGGAAACTGGAATAAGAAGGCTACCATTGAAGAGACTAAAAAGATGGAACCTGATTTAAAATCATTGCTTTACTGTTATCTTGAAGGAGATGCTCTTGCTAATTGTGAAGATGTTGATAAGCTTGAGGAAAAAGCAGGAAGAATAATCGAATTCCTTGGTGGAGAGGATTGGAATCATAAATTCATGCAAGGAGCTCCTAAAGAGGATAGGGAAAAAACAGAGGAAAACATTGCTAAAGTAAGGTTCTTTTTAGACACTATTTTAGGACTTAGGAATCGTTTTAAGTTTGGACCTATTGATGATCCAATTATTGGAATCGATGTAAAAGTTGGAGAGGTTATGAGCGTTAGCAAACATCCTAATGCTGATTCTTTAATGATCTGTAATGTGAATATTGGAAAAAGAGCTCTAAAAGTTGTTACCAATGATTTGACTGTTAAGGAAGGCAATAGGGTTGGAGTTTCCATGCTTCCTCCTGCAACATTTATGGATGTTGTTTCTGAAGGAATGTTTTTAGGAATGAATGGAAGCATATTAAAAGAAGTTCAAGGTGAATTGGGCAATATGCCTAATGGTATACCTATGGAATCTTTAAATGAAACTAAAAACATGATCACTAACTTTTTAGACAATTAAAGTTGCCTATTTTTTAATTTTCTACTTTTTCTACTTTTTTTATTTTTATTATTTTTTCTATTTTTTATTATTTTTCTAATTCTATTATTTTATTATTTTTTTAAATTTCTATAGATTTAATAATAATTTTTTCATTTTACTTTTTTTTTATTTTTGTCCAATTTTTAGCATTGATATTATCAATGTTATTGTCAGATATGGGGGTGGTTTTGATATGGCTTTTGGATATTACAATGATATTAACAATATTAAAATCTTTTTTTTAAAAAAATATTAGAAATTTCTTAAAAATTCATTGATTTTATTCTATTTTTTTAATTTTTCAAAAAATTTTAATGATATTATCATGTTATTATCATTTTCAAAAATTTCAATTTTTTTATTTCTTATTATTCTTATTTTTCCTATTTTCATATATGATTTTACTTATTTTTTTTATTTTTCATATAGTTTTTAAGTATTTTTTAATTTTCCTTTAATTTTATTATTGAATTTAATTTTATAGGGTAATTTTATAGTTAAAAAACAATAAAGTATTTATATAAGCAAATAGACATATAATATATAATAGGCTTAATTAATGTTAATTTGTTAAATTGAAATGAATTCATATGGAAATCAGATTTAAAAAATTCATTTCATTATTTAATAATTCATTAGTGTATAGGCTATGTTGATATCAAATTAAAGGATTTTTAATTGTTTTACTAGGATAAGTAAAACATATTTTGTTTCGATTTATTAATGTTTAATGGTGAAAAAAATGGTAGAAGTTACCTCATTATATGATTTAGATATATATACTTTAGCTGGACAATATGTAGGTCAAGTACATGATGTAGTACTTAATATTAGATACGGAACCATCTCTAGACTTCAAGTAAAAGCTTTAGAACCTGAGAAAAAATCTGCAGGTTTCAGAGACATCTTTAGAGGCGGATTCCAATTTGTGCCTGAAGAAGAAGTGGGCGGAAGAACCTATCAAGAAGGTTTACTTAATATTGAATTTGACAGAGTCACTGCTATTGGGGACATTATGTTAATCGATCCTCAAGACTTAAAAAGACCAAAACCTCCTGTAGCAGGAGAAGAAATGACAATTCGCCCAAGACCTGAAATTCCACAAGAAGTTCCACAAGCAGCTCCTAAAGCAAAAGAAGAATAAGCGTAATTGTTTCAATATGTTTTTAATCATTGATTATTTTTACCATATCCTTTGATTATAGCCTATTCTTATTAAACACGGTTATCTTACTAAAAACATATTTAAATTGGAACTTTCTTTATTTTTTATTTTACTTTTTTTAATTCCTTTATATGAGTTTAATCCACTTAATCACCTTTTTTTAAATTTGATATTTGTTTTATAGAATTAAAACAATTCTAATATTTTTGAATTTTAAATTATATAAAAATTTTAAATTATATAAAAAAAGTTTATCAATAAATCCTTTTAAACAATTTTCATTATTTATTTAGATTAAGCATAGTTATTTATTAAATGAAAATTAATTAAATATATAGATATATAATTATCAAAATAATTTGACTAAATTTTTAATTTTTAATTTTGAGGTGAATATATGATTGTCGGAATTCTTGGTTGTGGAGCAATCGCTAATACAATAGTTAATGAATTCTTATCCTATGATGGAATAGATATAAAATATTTCTATGATACTGATGTAGAAAGAGCAGAAAACCTTGCTCAAATTGCTGGAGGTATAGCTGTCTTAAGAATGGAAGACATGCTTGATAATGTTGATTTGGTTTTGGAATCCGCTTCTCCTATTGCTTTAAAGATTCATGCATTAGACATTATTGAAGCTGGAAAAGACTTAATGGTCATGAGTGTAGGGGCATTAATGGATAAGGAATTTAGAGATAAGGTTCATGCTGTAGCTCAAGATAATAATGCGAAGGTTTATGCTCCATCTGGAGCTATTGTAGGTTTAGATGGTATTAAGGCAGCATCCATTGGAAACATTAAGAAGGCATCTCTTACAACTAGGAAATCACCTAAATCATTAGGTAGAGAAGTTGAGGAAGAGGAAATATTATTTGAAGGAAAAGCTTCTGAAGCTGTAGAAAAGTTTCCGGTAAACATTAATGTTGCTGCTTCCTTAAGCATTGCCTGCAATATGGATATTGACGTAAAGATCATTGTTGACCCTAAAGTTAATAGAAACGTTCATGAAGTCCTTGTTCAAGGAGACTTTGGTGAATTTAGAACAAGTTCTGAAAATGTGCCATTTGCTGCAAACCCTAAAACAAGTATGCTTGCAGCATTTTCAGCTATTAAGTTATTGAAAAGCTTTAATGAATGCTTCTCAGTAGGTACATAAGAAAATTAATTAGTACAGTAATTGAATTGAGCAGATTAAAATTATATTGATGAAAGTGACAAATGATTGTATTGTTATGAATTATAGTCTGTATTAAAATGAATATTTGGTGATAAAATGAAAGATTATGAAATTTATGCTGATTTAAAGGTTCCAAAGAACTCTAATATTATTTTACGTTTGGATGGGCGTAAGTTTCATAGTTTAGCTAAATATTTGTCTTTAGAAAAGCCTTATGATTATAATTTTTCCAAACTGATGTCTAAAGTTTCTTTGGATATCTTTAATGAGTTTGCTCCTAAGTTTGTTTATACATTTTCCGATGAGATAAGCATTTTACTTGATGAAATTCCTTTTACTGGACGTGTAGAGAAATTAAACTCTGTATTTTCATCTCTTGCTTCAAGCTCTTTCACATATCATCTTTTAGAAAAGAAGGATGATTTTGATTTGGACGATTTGAATGAAAATGATAAGAATGTGATCTTTCCAGTTTCATTTGATTCTCGAGTCATTCCTATCAATAAGGAGAGTATAGGCGATTACTTTAAATGGAGACAGGATGAAGCTTGGAGAAATTGTATAAATGCCTATGGAATTTGGGCTTTAAATAAGGAATTTTCACCTCAAGAGGCAAATGAGAGAATTAAAGGATTAAAATCAAATGACATTCATGAACTATTGTTTAAAAGAAATATAAACCTTAATGATGTTGACACTTGGAAGAAAAGAGGAATTGGAGTTTATAAGAAACACCATAAAATTGAAGGATTTAATCCAATTAAAAACGAAAAAACAGTATCAAGTCGCAGTGAGGTTTATGTTGACTATGAATTAGACTTATTTACCAACGAATATTTTGAAAGATTTTATAATAAATAAATATAATTAGCCGATAATCATTTTTTATATTTAATGAGGACTTATTATGGGATTCAGTGACTTAATCTCTAAATTAAATGAAAAGAATCAGTTTAAAAAGGTTTGCATAGACCAAACTGTAATCGATTCTGTTGTATTCTATGCAAAAAAATCATATCCTGATGAATTTTTAGCCATGTTTGATGGTTACGTTAAGGATGAGGTTCTCTACATTAGTGGATTAGTATTCTTAGGTGGTGAACGTTCACATACAAGTGCAAGTTTCAATGACTGGCTGCTTCCTCCTAATCAGAAAATATGGGGTTCTGTTCACTCTCACCCTGGCTCAAGCGCTAGGCCATCAAATGCAGACCTAATGACATTTTCCAAGAGAGGTCCATTCCATATAATTGTCTGTGAACCTTATTCTCTCGAAACAATGAAAGCATATGATTCTTATGGTAATCTCACAAGCTTTGAAGTTGGAAACTTTGTTGACACTGAAAAAGAGGAGATTTATAAGGATCTTGAAGAGATTAAAAAAGAGATTGAAAATCAGGAAGGGGAGTTAAAGCCATCCATTTTTGACCTTGATCAAGACTTGTCATTTTTTGATAGTGAAGAAGAGAAAACCAATAAATATTCTCCTGAATTAAATGGAGAAATGGATAATGATAGAAGATATGGGAATGTTTTTTCTTCAAATATGTCAATTCCTTTTTCAAGACATGTTTCTGATGAAGATTTAGGGGCAATTGATTTAAATCCTCAAGTTATTAGAATCGGTGGGGAGCGAGTTAATGGTCAAAGCCCTAATTTAGGAATAGTCATTGAGTTTAGGGATGGAAAACCTATCTTAAAGAGTTATACTAATGATTCTAATGATGATGAAGACTTAAATAATCAAGATTTTGATTCAAAAGAGAATAATGAAAATTCTAATTCAGAATAATTTTTATTTTAAAATTATTCTCCTTTTTTTATTTTTAATTATTTAGTTTGTATAATATGAAACAATATCTTCTTTATTTTTAACTTTTTTTATTAGGTTTTATTTTTTTTTAAAAAAGAAGTTTTAATTTATTTTATTTTTAAAAGAGTTTTTAAGTTTATTTTTTATTTTAAAAAGAGTTTTTAAGTTTATTATTTTTAAAAAAGAGTATTTTTATTATTTCGAGTTAAATTATAAAATCTAGATAAAATTATAAAAAAAGAAAAAGGATTAAAACTCTTGATTTAATCAAGAATTTTAATTAGCTCTAAATAATTTAGAGAAATTTAATTTATTTATCTATAATTTAAGATAAGTAGCATCATAGACATTGTCTAATGCTTTAATTTTAGCAATAGCATCTTTGGAAGGTTTTTCATCTAATGTGAGAATCATAATAGCTTCTCCACCAGTTGAATCTCTTCCTACTTGCATAATACCAATGTTAATGTTTTCTTCACCAAATTTGGTTCCAATAGCACCAATGCTTCCAGGAATGTCTTTGTATTTAGCAATAAACATGTGTCCTTCAGGTTTTACATCTACCCAATAGCCATTTACCTTAATGATTTTAGCTTCATGCAAGAAAGTACCTTCAGCAGAAATTTGTCCGTCTTTGGTTTTTGCAGTTACCTTAATTAATGTGTTGTAACCTTCACTGTCATCACTTACAGCTTCAGTAATGCTGATTCCTCTTGCTTTAGCAACAGTAGTTGCATTTACAGCGTTTACTGCAGTTTCAGTAATTGGGTTTAGGATACCTTGTAATATGGTTCTTGTGAATAATTCCTTATTAGGAAGTTTGTTGATTTCTCCTTTGTAGGTAATTTCCAATTTTTTAATTGGGCTGCTTGAAGATTGGCTGACAAAGCTTCCTAACTTGTCACAAAGTTCTAAGTAATCATTAGTTTCATCAAATTCGCTGTTGTTCATACGAGGCATGTTGATTACGTTTTTAGGCATTCCTCCTTCAAATAAGGTAATGACTTCATTTGCTACAATGATTGCTGCATCTCTTTGAGCCTCTTTAGTTGATGCTGCAATGTGAGGGGTACAGACAATATTGTCTAATTCGAATAACTTGTTGTCTTTTGCAGGTTCTTCTTCATATACGTCGAGTCCTGCTCCAAGGATTTCTCCATTGACTAATGCTTCGTATAAAGCGTCTTCATCAATGACTCCACCACGTGCACAGTTAAAGATAAGTGCAGTGTCTTTCATCATTTTAAATTGTTCAGTGGAAATTGAATGTTCAGTTTCTGGAGTTAAAGGAACGTGGATTGTAATTACGTCTGCTCTAGTTAATACGTCTTCAATGTCTTCGTATAATTCAACACCCATGTTTTTAGCAACTTCAGGAGGTAAATATGGGTCGTATGCAATTGCATCCATTTCAAATGCCTTACA
>ONYG01000084.1 GCA_900321995.1 uncultured Methanobrevibacter sp.
GAGGAATATTATGATACCTGGTATGAACCCTAAACAACTTAAAAAAATGGAAAGACAAATGAAAAAGATGGGTATGGAAATGAAAAACATCGATGATGTTGAAGAGGTCATTATCCGTTGTGCTGATAAGGAAATCATTATCACAAATGCTGAAGTAAGCACTATGAATGTGATGGGACAAGAAACCTATCAAATTACAGGTAATGCTGTAGAAGTGGAAAGAGAAGTTGAACTTGTCATTCCTGATGAAGATATTGAAATGGTGGCTAATACTGCTGGTGTAAGTGCTGCTGATGCTGAAGAAGCTTTAAGAGCAACTGGTGGAGATTTAGCAGAAGCTATTTTAAAGTTAAATAGTTAATTTTACTATATTATTTAATTATTTTACTAATTTTTTTCTTTTTTATTTAATTAATTTCACTAATTTTTTATTTTTTTATTTTATTAATTTTACTAATTTTTTCTTATTTTTATTTAATTATTTTCACTATTTTTTCTTTTTTTTATTTTATTAATTTTACTAATTTTTTCTTATTTTTATTTAATTATTTTCACTATTTTCACTATTTTTTTATTTAATTTTTATTTTTTAAAGTTTTTTCTTTATTTCATTGTCTATTTTTTTAATAATTTGCTTTTATTTTCTAATAATCCTAATTTTAATTATTTTTTATAGAAACATTTAAATGTAGGTAAATATTTATTTAGATATGTGACTTAAAACAGAAAAATATTCATTATTTTTCCATTGCGTTTTTTTTTAAAAAATTATTTTGGATTGTTAAAGATATATTTTTTATAGTTTAATTAAGTTAATCTTTTTAGTTTAATTATTAAAATAAGTTTATTTTTATTATTTTACCTAAAAATAGATTTATTTGAAGTTTTAAGTTTTAAATAAGATTTTTAAAGATTTTTATAAGGTTTATAAAGAATTTATACAGATTATGTGAGGTTAAATATGGGTGAGCGAAATTTTGGCAGAAACTCTGCCAACATAGTAAAGCTTATTAAAAAGGATATAAGGGATATATACAGTAAAAATCCTATTGTAGTTATTGTATTGATTGCTATTATGATCTTGCCTTCCTTATATGCTCTCATTAACATTCAGGCTTGTTGGGACCCTTATGAAAACACAGGAAACCTTGAATTTGCAGTTGCAAATTTAGATAATGGTTCCAGTTTTGAGGGGACTGATTTGAATGTGGGAGATGAGATAGAAAGTGAGCTTAAGAGAAATGATGATTTTTATTGGGTCTTTGTAGATGAGAAAGATCTGCGGGAGGGGGTTCAAAATGGAACCTATTATGCTGGAATAATCATTCCTAAAAATTTCAGCAAAAACATTAAGTCCATTACAACAGACAATCCTCATTCTGCTGAATTGCAGTATATAGTCAATAGAAAGTCTAATCCTATGGCATCTAAATTAAGTGATTCTGCTGCAAAGGCAGTCTACAATAAGATCAATGCAAAAATAGTTCAGTTTATTAATGTTGCAGCCTATTCAAAATTAGGAGATTTACAATCTGCATTGTCTTCTGGAGCAGGCCAATTATCTTCCGGTGCTGTACAGCTTTCTTCAGGTGCTTCTCAAGTGTCTTCTGGAGTATCTCAAGTAAAGTCAGGTGCTTCACAAGTCAAGTCTGGTGCTTCTCAAGTGACTTCAGGGGCTTCCCAACTTGAATCCGGTGCTTCTCAGGTGTCTTCTGGATCTTCACAGATTTCATCATCAGCAGACCAAGTGTCTTCAGGTGCTTCTCAAGTGCAAAGCTCTGCAAAGCAACTTGACCAAGCTGTTGATGTGGATAAATTGCCTAGTGATGAATTAAAGCAGGTTGTAAGTGGCTCTAAACAATTGGCTAATGCAAGTTCTGATTTGGCAGGAGCTTCAAGTCAATTGGCACAAGGTTCATCTAAACTAGCAAACAGTTCTGTTGGTTTGGCAAATGGTGCATCAAGTCTTGCAGGTGGCGCTTCACAAGTTGCTGATGGTTCAAGTCAATTGGCTGAAGGTTCTATAAGTTTGGCTGCAGGTTCTGAGTTGCTTGCAAATTCAGCTGCTTATGCATTATTTGCTGCTTCAAGTGCACTTTCTGGCGCTTCCGGTTCCCTTTCAGGAATTACTGGTGTTAATGAAACTGAAATTGGAGATTATATTTATGCTCCTGTAACTTTAAATGAAGAGGAGTTATATCCTGTGGATAACTATGGATCTGAAGTGGCTCCATTTTATATTGTACTATCTATGTGGGTAGGGGCCCTTATTACATCTGTAATGCTTAGGTCTGGACAATCAACTGGAACTGAGTTTACTCCTTCAGAGATGTACTATGGTAAGATGTTTCTATTTATGGTAATGGCTATATTGGAAACTACTGTAACTCTAATTGGTGCATTTATTTTGCAAATTCAAATTTCAAATCCATTGCTGTTTATATTATCGGCCTATTTCATAGCCTTAGTCTTTATGCTAATATGCTACTCTTTGGTTTCTTCTTTAGGTCAATTGGGAAAAGGAATAGCGGTTATATGGTTAGTGTTCCAAATTTCAGGAACTGGTGGTATTTATCCTATTCAGCTAATGGGAAACATACTTCAATCAGTCAGTCCTTTCATGCCAATGACTCATGGTATTACATTGCTTAGGGAATCTGCATTAGGATTGGTATGGTCTAATTATATTGGATCATTTTTGGTCTTAATTGTTATGGCTGTGATTACATGGGTTTTAGCGATAGTCGTTAAGATGTTTGCAGATAAAAGGGCACATTGGTTTGAAGAGAAATTAAATGAAACTGATTTATTCAATTAAATCTTTTTCATTATTTTTTTTTTAAAA
>ONYG01000150.1 GCA_900321995.1 uncultured Methanobrevibacter sp.
ATAGACTGGGACGCTAAAGACAGTGAATTAGACTCTGGTTCTATTGACTGTATTTGGAACGGATTTACCATCAACGGTAGAGAAAACGACTACACCTGGTCTGAACCTTACATTGACAACAAACAAGTTGTTGTTGTAAAAGCTGATTCTGGCATCAACAGTTTAGCTGACTTAAAAGGTAAAATTGTTGAAACTCAAAAAGACTCCTCTGCTTTAGCAGCTCTTGAAGGAGATCAAAAAGATTTAGCTGACACCTTCCAAACTTTAACTCAAATTGCTGATTACAACACAGGATTCATGGACTTAGAATCTGGTGCATGTGATGCAGTAGCTGTAGATATTGGTGTAGCTCAATACCAAATCAGCCAAAAAGGCAGTGACCAATACAAAATGTTAGATGAAGAAATTTCCTCTGAACAATATGGTATTGGATTCAAAAAAGGTAATGACCAATTAAAAGACCAAGTACAAAAAACTTTAGACGAAATGTTTGAAGATGGAACTGTAGCTAAAATCGCACAAAAATACGACAGCTTCGGTGTACCTGGTTCTCTTATTAAATAAGTAAATTCTATTAGTTTATACATATTTTATGTATAAACTTTTTTTATTCTTTGATTTTAAGATATTTGAATAAATTGTTTGGATTTTTATTCTTTGATTTTAAGATATTTGAATAAATTGTTTGGATTTTTTATCTTTGATTTGGTAGTTTGAATAAATCATTTTGATTTTTATTCTTTTATTCTAAATAGTTTAAATAAATTATTTAAAATATTTTTTAGCAATTTGTTTTAAATACTTTATTTAAATTATTAATTTTTAAATTGGTGTTTAATATTGCACTGATTTTTAAAAAGTTATTAATTTCATTGATTTTTTTTTATTTTGGAGAATTTAAATGTTATTAAGTAAAATTTTAGAAGAATTATTATGGGGTATGGGAACCTCCATTGAAATATTCGTGCTTACTCTTTTGTTTTCTATTCCGCTTGGTTTATTAGTGGCTGCAGGAAGAATGAGTAGTTTTAAACCATTACAATGGCTTATGAAAGCATATATTTCAATTATGAGAGGTACTCCATTGATGTTACAATTAATTGTAGTGTTCTTTGGCCCATATTATATATTTGGTATGACTCTCTCAAGTGATTTCAGGATGATCGCAGTTATAATCGCATTCACAATTAACTATGCGGCTTACTTTGCAGAGATTTTCCGTGGTGGAATAGAGTCAATTCCAAAAGGACAATATGAGGCTGCACAAGTGTTAGGATATAATAGGATAGAGACATTCTTTATAATTATCTTGCCTCAAGTGGTAAAGATTGTACTTCCTTCAATAACTAATGAGGTCATTACTCTTGTAAAAGATACTTCCCTTTCATTCGTGCTTGCAATTCCAGAAATGTTTACTGTTGCAAAACAGATTGCTGCTGCTGAAGCTTCAATTTCAGCATTACTTATTGCAGGTGTTTTCTACTACATATTCAATGCAATTGTAGCATTTATAATGGAACGCTTTGAAAGAAGATTAGATTATTATGATACATAAATTAGGAGATATTATTTAAAGCTAAGGTTGATAAAATGAGTTTATTGGAAGTAAAAAATCTTAAGAAAAGTTTTGGAGATAATGTAGTTTTAAAGGATATCTCTTTCAATGTTGATAAGGGAGAAGTTTTATCCATTATCGGCCCTTCAGGATCTGGTAAATCCACTTTGCTTAGGTGCATCACTGATTTAGAGACTGAAGATAGTGGCGATATTAATTTTGACGGAACCTTTGGTTTAGTGTTCCAGAACTTTAATCTTTTCCCACATCATTCTGTTATGAAAAATATCACTAATGCTCCTATAAGAGTTCAAAAAAGGGATAAAGAAGAAGTTTATAATCATGCAAGAGATTTGCTTAAGAAAATGGGTTTAGAGGATAAGGAAGATGCTTATCCGTCTGAATTGTCTGGTGGACAGCAGCAAAGGGTATCCATTGCAAGAGCACTTTGTATGAATCCTGATATTCTATTCTTTGATGAGCCTACCTCTGCACTTGACCCTGAATTAACTGGAGAAATCTTGCAGGTTATTAAGGATTTGGCTGCAGAGCATATGACAATGGTTATTGTTACTCACGAGATGAACTTTGCTCGTAATGTGTCTGATAGCATTATCTTTATGGATGGCGGTGTTATTGTAGAGCAAGGCACTCCAGAAGAGGTATTCACATCTGATAACCAAAGAATGAAAGATTTCTTAGGTAAGTTTTATGAATAAATAAATAGACTTTGCTTATTTATTTTCTTATTTTTTCTTTTTTTATAGTTTTTATTAGTTATTTTTATCCTATTTTTTTATTTATTAATTATATGGTTGATTTTTCTTATTTTATTTAGTTTTTTTATTATTTATTAATTATATGGTTGATTTTTCTTATTTTA
>ONYG01000115.1 GCA_900321995.1 uncultured Methanobrevibacter sp.
AGTATAGTTGAGTATAGTTGAGTATTATGTTGGATAAAATTGTAGCAAAAACAGAGGAAAGGTTAATTGAGGCTAAATCTAATAAGTCTTTGGAAGAGCTTAAGGAAAAGGTATCAAAATTAGAAACCAATTATGAATTTCCATTTAAAGAAGCTTTAAAAGACCCTGAAATTTCAATTATTGCTGAAGTTAAAAAAGCCTCTCCTTCAAAAGGATTGATTGCAGAAGATTTTGATTATATTCAAATAGCGAAGGAATATGAGCAAGCGGGAGCTTCAGCCATATCTGTACTTACAGAACCCTATTTCTTTCAAGGATCCAATGATTTTTTAAGAGATATCTCTTTAAATGTATCCATTCCCCTTTTAAGAAAAGATTTTACCATTGATGAATATATGATTTATGAAGCCAAATTATTAGGGGCTTCTGCTATCCTTCTAATAGTTTCAATACTAAATTATAATCAATTGAAAAGCTATTTGGATTTGGCTCATGATTTAGGTCTTTCTGCAATTGTAGAAACCCATGATGCCAATGAGATTAAAACTGCAATTGATGCTGGAGCTGAAATAATCGGAGTAAACAATAGAAATTTGGCTGATTTTACTGTTGACATTGAAAACAGCATAAGATTGCGTAGACTTGTAGATGAAAACATTCTATTCATTTCTGAAAGTGGAATTAAAACAAGCGAAGATGTTAGAAGATTAAAGGAAAACAATGTAGATGCTGTTTTGATTGGTGAAACATTAATGAGAAGCGATGATAAGAAGTCTATGATTTTGGAGTTGAAAAATGGTTAAACTTAAGATTTGTGGGCTAAGATGTTTTGAAGATATTGAAATGGCAAATAAATACAAACCAGATTATATTGGTTTTGTTTTTGCTGAAAGTCCACGTAAAGTATCATTTCAAGAAGCAAAAGAGTTATCTTCTATCTTAAGTGAAGATATTGTGCCTGTAGGAGTATTTGTAGATGAGCATATGAAACTCATTGTAGATTTGTATAAAGAAGGAATAATCAAGATGGCTCAGCTTCATGGAAATGAGGATGAAAATTATATAAAGAATCTAAAGGCCAAATCATTGGAATTGGCAGGCACTGAAATACCTGTTATCAATGCTATTGAAATAAATGCTATTTCTAATGGTCCTAATGTTGACCTTGATACTGATTCTGGTACTGATGCTGATGTTGCTTGTGGTGATGCGGATTATAATGATGAGCTATTAGAGTGGCAGAACTCAGCATCTGACTATTTTATATTAGACAGCGGTAAAGGCTCTGGAAAAACATTTGATTGGAGCCTTTTAGATAAAAGCAGTGAGTTTTTTAAAAATTCCATCTTTTTGGCTGGAGGTCTAAATAGTGAAAATTTGGATTTGGCCATTGAAGAATTCAATCCATTTGCAGTTGATTTAAGCAGTTCTATAGAAACCGATGGATTTAAAGATGAAGAGAAACTAAAAGAAATTATAAAGATTATGGAAAATTATAGGTGATTTTTAGACAATTTATATATAATTTATAAAATTTATATTAATTTAGATAATTTTTCTTAATTTATACCAATAAGTAATTTATATTAATTTAAATAATTTAAAAACATTTTGACAATTAATTATTATTTTGGAGAGAAAATATGAGCAGAGGAAGATTTGGAGTTCATGGTGGGCAGTATATGTCTGAAACCTTAATGAACGAACTTCTTAATTTAGAGGAACAATATAATCATTTTAAAGAAGACCCAGAATTTATAGAGGAACTAAACACTCTTTTAAAGGAATACGCAGGCAGGCCTTCTCTATTATACTATGCAAAAAGGATGACAGAAGACCTTGGAGGAGCAAAAATCTACTTAAAGCGTGAGGATTTAAACCATACTGGCGCTCATAAGATCAATAATGTGCTTGGTCAATGCCTTCTTGCAAAGAAGATGGGCAAGACAAGAGTCATTGCAGAAACAGGGGCGGGTCAGCATGGTGTTGCAACTGCCACTGCTGCAGCATTACTTGGCATGGAATGTGAAGTGTTTATGGGAGAAGAGGACACTAAACGTCAGGCATTGAATGTATTCAGAATGGAACTTCTTGGCGCTAAGGTTCATACAGTAACAACTGGTTCTAAGGTATTGAAAGATGCTGTAAATGATGCTTTTAGAGAATGGATTTCAAGAGTAGACGACACTCATTATGTAATAGGCTCTACAATGGGTCCTCACCCATTTCCAACAATCGTAAGGGATTTTCAAGCAGTAATAAGTGAGGAAATGAAAGAGCAGATACTTGAATTGGAAGGAAGGCTTCCTGATATGGTAATTGCCTGTGTAGGTGGCGGAAGCAATGCAATGGGTTCATTCTATAACTTTTTAGATGATGATGAAGTCAAGCTTGTTGGAGTTGAAGCTGCAGGAAAGGGAATTGACACAGAATATCATGCAGCAACAATTGCAAAGGGAGAGCTTGGAATATTCCATGGAATGAAATCCTATTTCTGTCAAGGAAATTATGGTCAGATTGCTCCAGTATACTCAATATCTGCAGGGCTTGATTATCCAGGAATCGGTCCCGAACATGCTTACTTGCATGATATTGGAAGGGCAGAGTATGTAAGTGCAACTGATGATGAGGCTGTGGAGGCATTTGAATATCTCTCAAGAATGGAAGGAATCATTCCTGCAATCGAATCTTCCCATGCTATCGCTCATGCAATGAGAGTTGCACCAGAGATGAATAAGGACGATATAATTATAATTACTGTATCCGGTCGTGGAGACAAGGATGTAGCAGCTATTGCCCGATATAAGGGAGTTGAATTATACGAATAATTGTGGGGGAATTTTATGAGTGATAATAAAGAAATAAAAATAGCAAACGCTTTTGATAATGGAAAGGCTTTCATTGGATTTTTAACTGCTGGAGACCCTACAATTGAAAAAACTGTAGAGTATGTCTTGGCTATGGAAGAGGCAGGATGTGACTTGGTGGAAATAGGAATCCCATTTTCAGATCCTGTAGCAGAAGGCCCTGTCATTCAGGAAGCAAATATAAGGGCTCTTAAGAACAATACAAACACTGATGATGTATTTGAGGCAATCAGGCAAATCAGAGAAAAGTCTAATGTTCCTCTTGTATTCTTGACTTATATTAATCCGGTCTTCTATTATGGCTATGAGAAGTTTTTCAAAAAATGTAAGGAACTGAATGTATGTGGAATAATTTCACCAGACCTTCCTTATGATGAAAAGGATGAGATATTGGATGTTGCTAGTCGAAATGATGTTGATGTAATTAGCTTGATTGCACCTACTTCAAAAGAAAGAATACAGATGATTGCAAGTGAAGCAACAGGATTTATCTATGTTGTTTCATCATTAGGGGTCACTGGAATGAGAAGTGAGATTAGGACTGATTTAGAGTCAATCCTTTCTGATATAAAGGAAGTTACTGATGTTCCAGCTGCAGTTGGTTTCGGTATCAACACTCCAGAACAGGCTAAAAATATTGCAAAAGTGGCTGATGGTGTTATTGTAGGAAGCGCAATTGTAAATATTATTGGTGAACATGGAGAAAATGCAAGAGAGCCTCTTGTAAATTATGTTCGTTCCATGAAAGATGCTATTCTGAGTAGCATTCTTTAATATTTTTATAGTATTTTTTTCTCCTTTTTTTCTTTTTTATTTTTTACTATAGTTCAATTTTTTTATTTTCTTTTTTCTTTTTTATTTTTTACTATAGTTCAATTTTTTTATTTTCTTTTTTCTTTTTTCTTTTTTGGTTTTGTTCTTTATCTCTTTTTTTTAGTTTATGGGCCCAGCTATTTTTTATTTTGTTTTTTTTGTTTTTTGGACCCAGCTATTTTTTTAACTGCCTAACTCTGCTCTAACTTTCTTAATAGTGTATCTTGCATAGATGAAGTTTAAAATACTTGCAAGGGTTCTTCCTAAGAAAAGACCAGTCCAAATACCTACAAGACCCCATCCTAAGACTATTCCTAAAGTGTAGGTTGCTATAACTGTGAATATGACTTCTCTGATGATTGTCCATCCAAGACTAGTGGTTCCTTTTCCTATTCCTTGATATAGGAAGCTGGAAGTCATTCCCGCTCCTGTAAGTGGGAGACATAGGGTGGATATTTGAAGGAATCTTGTTATTTCAGGAATCAATATTGATGTTTCTGGAGTATATGCAAACAATGTTGAAAGTTGTGGGGCGAATCCCACTAAGATTATTGTCACTGCTGTACCGAATGCAATTCCGAATTTAACGCCATAAAGATGGGCTCTTGAGAGGTAATCTCCATTTCTTGCACCGAAAGCACTGCCTGAAACTGCTGCAACTGCACTTCCTATAGCTGTAAGTGGCATGATTGCAAATAGGTATAACCTTTGGCCTGATGTGAATGCTGCAATACCGTATTCTCCTCCGATTGTTGAAATGAAGACTAAATATAAGCTTACTGCAACAGACATCATGAACATGTCCATTGAAGCAGGGATACCTACTTTCAATATGTCTTTAACTATTTTTGAATCGTATTTGAACTCTTTTAGATTGACATTCACATAAGTGTCTTTTTTAATCAAGATCCAGTATAGGATTACAATAGCGGACCCAAGGGAACTTACAATGGTTGCAAGGGAAGCTCCTGCAGAACCTAAACCCATTGTATAGATGAATATAGGGTCAAGAATAGTGTTGAGGATTACAGATACAATCATTGCATACATTGCCCTTTTCATGTCTCCTTCTCCACGAAGGATACCGCTTCCTCCATTTCCGAACATGAATGCGAAAAGACCGAGGAATAATGGAGTTCCATATTTGATTCCCTCTGCCAATGATTGTCCGCTTGCACCATATGCCCTAAGCATAGGCTCCTGTACTAAAAGTAGGATAATGGTAAGCAATATGGAGGCAATGAGGAATATTAAAAGGGAATGGGCTGCAGACTGGCTTGCTCCCTCATGGTTTTTTGCACCGACAAAACGACTTATGCTGCTTGTTGCACCATTTCCAAGTCCTACACTCACTCCATTTAAGATCATGAAAATTGGAGTCACAAATCCGATTCCGGCAATTGCCGCTTGACCAAGCCCTGCTACAAATATTCCATCTATGATATTATATGAAGCTGTAAGCAGCATAGAAATCATAATTGGAATAGCAAGTTTCTTAACAGCTGTTTCCGGATTTCCTCTCATTAACTCTACGTTTTTGTTTGCCATTTTAATCCCTAATCTGTAATAATCTAAAAATCTTGTTTTGTTTTTTATAAATTGTTTAGCTTAAAAAATTATTATTTTATCTATTTTTTTATTCTTCTTCCAGTATTTCTTCTGTTTTCCTTGCTATTTTTCTTAATTGGGCTATGGTCTCTTTATCCAATTCTTTAATGCCTACTTTTTCTTCCCATTCTTCAAGGTCATTTTTTAATAAAATAGCCAATTTTTCACCTTTTTCGGTTGTTGTAAGCATGTATTTTCTTCTGTTATTCTCATCAATGGTTCTTTTAACAAAGTCCTTATCCTCTAATTTTCTCAATGCTTTAGCTATTGTTCCCTTGCTTTGGCCAAATATCTTTGCCAAGTCATCTTGAGATAGGTTTTTTCTTTTATGAATTTCAATTAAATAACGGCCTTCATGAGCCATATCGATGTGTTTTGGATTTTTAAGGGAATATTTTAGTTTATTTCTTGATATATGGTGAATTAATGCTATAAAAGGCATTATGTCATATTTGTCTATTGAATTATCCTTATCTTTCATGTTTTCATCTTTTTATTAGTTTTTTTTTTAATTCTTTGATGGTTTATTCCTATGAATTTCTTAGTTTTGCTTTATTTTTTCATTGTTTATATCTTGGTTTTATATCTATATAAATGTTTCCTAAGAAACTGTTTATCGATGAACATTATTTTTCACTTAACTGCTTCTTCTTAATAGAGTAAACTTAAATATTTATAAAAATAATATATTACCATGAATTTCATGAATGATAATGCTAATATAAAACAGTTTCAACTGATTAAATTCCTAAATGAAAATTGCAATGATGACCATGTGATATCAAAGATTTCAATTGTCCTTCGTCGAGATAAATTAGAGGCTCCTTATTATATAGTAAGTAAAATTAGGCTTTCTACATGTATTGACGGTGAAGATAATGGACTTATTCATGCAATGGATATATTAAACCATACTAGAATGCATAATTTGACTGAAGATAAGTATAATGAAATCAGGTCATTAATCATTGATTCATTGGATAATAATCAAGAAGAGAACCTTGTGAAAGTCATTAAGGATGATAATCAAATTAAAGTGGATATAATGACTAAAAATGATGAGGAATTCCTTGACCTTTTTAAAAACTGTCATGATCTTTTTGATAAAATGGATAATATGGTTGATTAGAGTTCCTAATAATGGTTTATTTAGATAACTAAGTTATCTTACCATTAAATATTATTACTAAAAACTACAAAATATAACTTATATATTTATTAGTCTTTACTATTTAGATATATGTCGTTAAATAACATTGTCTTATTTGATTTAGATATTGTTTATTTATGATTAAATTTTAAAAATTAAAAGGAGTTGAATTATGGATTCTAGAAAAATAGTGGGTATTATTTTCATAATATTGGGGTTACTTTTCATTGTTTCTCCATTAACCAGCTTAATTGCAGTATCCTTAGTTGCAGGAATCTCATTAATTGCATTTGGATTAATGACTATTATTGATGGATTTTCTTTATTCAGCAGAATGGCAGGCATTTCTGGACTTAAGATAGTACTTGGTATACTTGCATTAATACTTGGGGCATTGTTTATTTTCCATATAGATGCATTATCCTTCATTGTAGGATTCCAATTTTATTTAATTTCATTTGTACTTATATTTATAGGTATTGTAGGTTTAATTTCAGCACCTGGTACACAGGCAAAAGTTATTTCTCTATTAATTTTAATAATGGGTATAATAACTATATTCTTAGCTGCATTTTCAATTGCAAATCCATTATTTGTTGCAATTCTCGTTGGAATCTCATTAATCTTAGAAGGTGTATCTTTCCTATTAACCAGTCCTGAAGATTATTAAATCCGACATTTAAGTTTTTTAATAAACTTTTTTATTATTTCTTTTTTTTTAATTATTTTTTTTTAATTATTTTTTTTTTAATTATTTAATGAGAATTCTTTTCTTATTTTTTTTAAATCGCTATTTTCATTCATTTATCAATATAAAAAATACAATATTTTTTCTAAAATGTATATATATCATAAATCTTATAAATTATAATGGTGATAAATTGTTAGAAGAATTTTTACCATTTATTGGTTTAATTATATTTGGAAATATAGAAAACTTGATTCTAGCATCACAGGGTGTTGTTCAAGGTGTAAATCCTAGGATATTAGGAGGATTAAGTATAATTTGTGTAATTGTATGGTTAACTATTGGAACAGTAGCTACAGAAGTTGCTATTCAATATGCAAATATCATTACATTTATTGGTGGTCTTGCTATTGTAATTTTAGGTATTCAATCAGTTCAAGGTGCGGTTAAAAATATTAAAGCTGCAAAAGGCGGTGAAAATAATGGTTAATTTAAAAGATTATGCTCCATTTACCGGATTACTTATTTTTGGAAACATAGAAAACCTAATCTTAGCTTCACAAGGTGCTGTAGCACATGTAGATCCATATATTTTAGCAGCATTAAGTTTAATTGCAGTGGTCGCATGGCTATTGATTGGAACATATGGAACAAAAGTAGCTATTAAATATGCTGATTACATTGAAATATTTGGTGGAGTAGCTATTATTATTTTAGGTGTTCAATCTATGATTGAAGCTATGGGAGTAGCATTATTCCCTTAAAACCTTTTTTTAATTTTTAAATTATATTTAATTGATTTAGTGATTTTATAGGCTAAATATATGTTCAGCCTATTTTTAATTATTTTATTTTTTTAATAATTTTTTATCTATTTTTTATAGATTTTCTTATTTTATGATTTTTTTTATTTGATTTTAATCTTTTTTTATTTAATTTAACGGAATTTTAGACATAAAATCTCCCGTCATGTCTTCTATTTGTGTTTTCGCGCTGTTTATATTTGTATTATTTGTAAAATCATTTGTTTTATTAAGAAGACCTTCACCTGTTTCTTCTATTTGTGTTTTAGCATTGTCCCAGTAGCTATTGTTTGGATAGACATTTTTGTATTTAACTGATTCAGCCATATGCACAGCTATATTCTTGTCTTTAGAGCATATTATGATGTTATCATGAGTGGTTTCATTAGATAATGGAATAAAATAGAATTTGCCGTTATAATTTATTTGGATAATATCAAATAATCGAATTTGCAAAAGTTCATCTGCATCTAAGACATAAGATGTAATGTTATCAACGGTTTCCATTTTGCCCTTTTTTACTATCTCTTCCAATCCATTAAAGCCTACTCCTGTTAATGGGATATTTCCTGCATGGCTGTTATAGCTAAGTAATGCTCCATCTTCCCAATTCCATATTTTAACGCCATCAATATTTCCTTTATATTCTGTTTGATTGGCTGGAACTTCTATACTTGTTCCATTTGGGGTTATTTCAATTCTTTCATAATTTACTGAGGTAATTAGCATTACTATAGCGATGCCTATGATAATTAGAAGTATTATGCCGATGATAATAATCTTTTTATTTTTTTCCATATTATGCCTCATATTTTCTTTTAAAATCCAATTTCACTTGTGTTTTTTGAATTTGGTTTATAATCAGTAGGATTATATTTATATATTTTCTGATTTTATCTAAATTAACTTTTGTTGTTTGTTTTTGATTTGCCAGTCTATTTCTTCTAAATTATTTTCCATTAAGAATTCATTGGCCAGTTTAAAGTGATTGCATCCAAAAAAGCCTCTTCTTGCTGAGAAAGGAGATGGGTGGGAAGAAATAAGGACAAGATGATTAGGATTATTGAGAAGCTCTTTTTTAAGCTCTGCCTGTTTTCCCCATAAAAGGAAAACAATAGGGTTTTTTTGCTCATTCAATATCTTTATCACATTGTCTGTAAATGTCTGCCATCCGCATTTGCTATGTGAGTTTGCTTTTCCCTCTTCAACTGTTAGAACTGTATTTAAAAGGAATACTCCCTGTTTTGCCCAATATTCAAGGCAACCAGAGTCTGGAATTGGATAGTTATATTCTGATTGGATTTCCTTAAATATGTTTTTAAGTGATCTTGGGATAGGATGGCCTTCTGGAGTTGAGAATGCAAGCCCATGAGCCTGTCCCTTTTCATGATAAGGGTCTTGGCCTAAGATGACTACTTTTGTCTTGTTTAATGGGCATAGCTTAAATGCATTGAATATCTCTTTCTTTGGAGGATAGATTGTTTTTGTCTTATATTCTTCTTCTATAAATTCTTTTATTTTTAAGAAGTAATCCTTTTTGAACTCTTCTTTCAATGCATCATCCCAATCATTTCCAATCATAAAATCACTTTATCTTTTATTTTCTAAATATTTTTAAATTTAATTTTAAGCTATTTCTTTCCAGTTACCTTATCTAAATAAGGAATCCTATCTAAAATTGCAAGTATTGCTATGCTTATTGCGGTAGTGGCAATAACTAAAACTGGTATCCAAATTAAGGAACTGCCTTGAGTAAAATTGACATATCTAATTAAGTTAATCTTTAGTCTGGCTAAGATTAAATAATGAATGAGATAAATTCCATAACTGTAATTGCTTATTGTAGTAAATAGTTTTCCTAAAGTCTTATTTTCAATATCTTCAAATTTTCCACTCTTAGATAAATATTTAAAGAATAAAAATGCATTTAGAGACATGAAAAGTATCAATAGGTTGAAATAGCCTAATGTTACAAAGACATGTGCCATATGAGTTCTTGGCACAACAAAGCAAAGGATATACCAAAGGTAAGATCCTAAGAATAATAGTCCTGTGGCAATTATTAAGTATTTCTTATCTATTCTCTTTCCTAAAATGTCTGATTTTGCAAGGAAGTGTCCTATTATTATATATGATAGGAAAGAAATGTAATAGATTAATTTATCGTTGTATGGATTAAATAAACGAAAATGAACTATTGATATGTAGATTACAGCAAGTATGGCAAGAATTGTGATGAATTTCCCATTGAAATTGCTTATTCTTTCTGTTCCTATCTCCATTACTTTATTTATTATATATATTCCTACATAGGCTATTATGATCATCCAAACAAACCAGAAATGAACTCCTAAGGTTCCACCAGTTCCAAGGAATATTTTAATTGAATTGTCCAAATTGAATGGGGGACTTATTATTGTGCTTATAAAAATTATGTAAATCAGAACCCAAAATAGGAAAGGAATGAATAGCCGTGATAATCTCTTTTTAAAGAACTTAGAGAGAGAATCTTTTTTTCCGATTAGAAGAGCTCCGCTAAGCATAACGAATATAGGTATTGAAAAGTCTCTAAAGCAGTCAAAGAATGCAGAAATGTAAAGGCTTGAGCTATTTATGTCTCTTGAGACATAGATATTAGAAACATGACAAAATACGATTCCTATAATTGCAATTGCCCTTAAAACATCATAATAAAAAATTCTTTTTGGTTTGTTTATGGCATTAGTTTCATTCATAAAATTACCAATAGTTTGTATATTATTAAACAAAATATTTTCATATTTTTTATATTTTATTACTAATATTTTATTTATTATTCAATAAATTTATTATGATATGATGTTTTATTGATTTTTTTTGTTTATTTCATCACTCTTTTAAGGATAAAGAACATTATTTTTCCAAAGGCTTTTTTGAAGATTCCTAATTTAACATCTGGTGCAAATTCATAATTAATAAGGCCTGTGTTTTTCCAATATTTTTCATCAGCCTTAATAGGGTCTTTTGTTAAGGCCATTGCTCTCCATACATTATAGAAGATTATATCTCCAAATTTAGGGCTGTGAAGTTTGTTAGAGCTTAAATCCTTAAGGAACTTTTGTGCTGTTTTGTTTATCTCTTTAGTATTGATGCTGTCCTTTCCTCCACAAGCGTATGTGACCTTATAAATTTTGTTAAATCCCCAATGTCTTAATGTCTCATCAATATAGTTTGCCACATCTTTTTGGCCGGCACCTGCTGTAGAAACGATAACCAATGCCTTTTTATCAAAGAATTCTGGTCTGTGGTAAAAGTAGGCTGTATGATCAAAGAAATTCTTTAAGAGTGCTGTAACATTCATTGCATAGACTGGAGAGCATATTATAAGTCCATCAGCTTTTTTTATTTTATCAACAATAGGATTCACTATTTCATAGTGAGGACAGTTTTCCTCTCCTTCCATTATGCATTTAAAGCAGCCGTTGCACATAGGTAATTTTTCTTTAATCAAATGAATTTCATCGAATTCTGCTTCATTATCATCATTATTTATACTAACTTTTGCTTGTTTTACCATGCTCCATGTATTTTTCTTTCTTGGAGAGCCGTTAATTATTACATATCTCATATTTCCACCAGCATAAATTTTTTATTCTGCTTTATTTTCTTATTTTGTTTTATTTTTCATTTATTCAGTCAATTTCTAATTGCCCTTCAAGGACTTTCTTTTCCTTATATGCGAAGTTTTTATCAAAGTCATCCACTTCTTCATCATCAACATTAAAGACTTTAGGATTTAGAAATATTCCTTTTTCATAGTCTTTTTCATTTAAGCTATTATTGATTAGTTTTATCATGAAAAATGGGTTTTCTTCACTTGTATCTGTTCCATCTAAGAAAATATTGTATTTTGAACCGCTTTCAAATCCGAATCTGCTATAGTAATTCTCATCTCCAATTACAAAAATGAATGGGATGTCTTTTTCTTTAGCTATTTCTAATGTGAATTCGATTAGCTTGGAGCCGTAACCTTGGCTTTGATACTCTGTCTTGATTGATAATGGCCCTAATACTACTGCATCGGTTTCCTTAGAATTGGTTTGGCTTTTGCTAATCTTCAGTTTTCCAATTGAATAATTGATATGGCCTATGATTTCACTGTCCTTTTCTATGACATAAGCCAAATCCTCTATAAAACTTGAATCTTCTCTTAATTGATGGACAATATAATGTTCATAAGCTCCAGGTCGATAGATGTTCCAAAATGCATCTCTTACTAGATTTTCGACTTCTTCATGGTCTTTTTCTTCTTCTAATCTGATAATTTCAGTCTTATCTTCTAAATTAATAATTTCATTTTTATTTTCTTCTAAACTACTTATTTCAGTTTTATTTTCTTTTAAATTAATGATTTTAGTTTTATTTTCTTCTATAGTATTAGTTTCAGTTTTATTTTCTTCTATAGTATTGATTTCAGTTTTTTCTTCATCAGTAATTCTTTTTTCTTCTATTTTTACAGAATTATAGATAGTTTTCATATGATCTGTTGTTCTTTTTACAAAATCCTCAATGAATTTTTCATCATCCTCTGGATAATTGATTATGAAATGCTCATACAGTAAAAACAATCCATAATAATAGAATGATTCTGCAAGCTGTTTGCTATTGGAATCCTCTTTTATGACTTTCTTTTCTTTCATTAAGTCAAATAATTCTATCCAACCATTAACCCCATATCCTATGATTGCTTCTTTTAGAAATTTATTTATCTTTTCATTATGGTATGATTCCACTAAGAATATCCTTGTAATCTTCATCATTTTCTCTTCGGATAGTTTTGATATGAATCTTTCGCTGCCTATCCTATAGAATGTGTCGAATCCTAAATCTAAGTTTTGGGAGGATTGCATTAAAGGTGCCTCCTCCTTTAGCATTTCTCTTATGTAATAGTTTAATATTTCATCTAAGATTGATTCTTTACTTGGGTAGTGATTATATATGGAGCTTTCTTTTATTCCCACTTCTTTTGCAATTTGGCGAATTGAAACTCCATCATATCCATATTGTGAGAATAAATCAATAGAAACTTCAAATATCTTTTCTTTAGTATTTTGTTTAGCCATGTTCTTACCTTAATGATGCTTTTTTAATGATTTGTCTTTTCTTCTGGCTCATTTTCTTATATTGATTATTTATTTTATCTTTATTTTTAACTAACATGTGTTAGTTAACTATATTTATCTTTATTTTTTATATTAATAAAACTAACGATTGTTAGTATTTTGTAAAAAGCAGTAAAATAAGTTTATGAGTTCCCTAAAAAATAGAAAAAAAAGTATTATTAAAAAGTAATTATTAAAGAATAGAAAAGAATAAGAGTTAATTAAATTTTAAATAGTTCTTTGGCATTTTTTGTAGTAATTCCAATGACTTGGTTTTCTTCCAGGTCTAATTCTTCAGAAATTTTTCTCACTATGTATTTTAAGTTTAATGGACTGTTTTCTTCTCCTCTTTTATCTTCTGGTGCTAAATAAGGAGAGTCTGTTTCTAGAAGTATATGATTGATTCCTATTTTATTTAAGGTTTTTCTTGCTTTCTTATTGTTTTTATGGGTGATGGTTCCGCCGATTCCTATATAAAAACCTAATTTGATAAGTTCCTCTGCCATTTCAGCTGAACCTTGATAGGAATGCAAAGATCCCACTACATCATGTTTCTTTAATATGTCAAATGTGTCCTGTGCAGCTTTTCTGGAATGGACTATCACAGGTAAATTATGTTTTTCTGCAAGATTTAACATTTTTTCAAACAATTCCTTTTGGCTTTCCTTATTGTCTTTTGTATAGTAATAATCAAGGCCTATTTCTCCTACACCTATTACTTTGCTATTGTTTAGCTGTTTATCCAATAAATCAATCTCATCATTAGATATCCTATCTGCACATGTGTAAAAATATCCTAAAGCAGCATAAACGTTTTCATATTTGTCTGATAATTCTAATGCTTCTTCATTGCTTTTTTTATCAGTGCCATTTAGAATTAGATATATGTTCTTTTTTTCTGCTTCCTTTATTATATCCTCTGCATTTTCCATTTCGCTTTTATAAATATGGCAATGTGTATCAATAATCATGCAAATCCTCATTTATGCTTTATTCTTTTTAAATATTTGAATATCTTTTCTTTTATTCTTTTGGAAAAATTTTTTAAAATTTATAATAAATTCAGTCTATAGAAGAAAAATTATAATAAATTATAAGAAATTCTCTATACAAAAGAAAAATTTCTTAATTGCTTATTACTACAAATTAGTATATAATGTTATCTTTGATTAATTATTTTACTATCCAATTAGTTAATAAAATTCCCACAATTAATTATTGTCATGGTGCAAATCAGATTTAAAAAACGGAAACCTTGCCGTTATAGTTAAAGCTGATTCAATTAACTTAAAAAAAGAAACTTTCTTTTAATTAAAACATTAACTCATTCACTATTTTAGAGTGATAGTGAAAATATGAAAA
>ONYG01000116.1 GCA_900321995.1 uncultured Methanobrevibacter sp.
AAAAAAAATAAAAAGAGTTTTTAATTAGTTTTTAAACTTATTTTAATAAAAGAATATTAATACTCATTTAACAAATAAGCTTATTTTAAACTGTTAATCGCAGCAACAATTAATTCAATAGTGTTTTCTACGTCTTCCATACTTGCTACACTAACAGTTGTGTGAATATATCTAGTTGGAACAGACAATACTCCAGTAGGAATACCTTCTCTAGTAAGGTGAATTGCAGTACCATCAGTTGTACCGCCGCTGCTTACTTCAAGTTGGTAAGGAATGTCATTCTTTTCTCCAGTGCCAATCAAAAGGTCTCTAACTACTTTAGGAGATATGATTCCTCTTCCGCTTGCATCAATTAAGATTATAGCAGGTCCTTTACCAATCACTACAGGAGCCTCTTCAGGCTTAATTCCTGGATGGTCACCAGATAAGGTCACATCAAGAGCAAAAGCCATATCAGGATTTAACTTGAATGAAGTTACCTTTGCACCTTTTAGTCCAACTTCCTCTTGAGTTGTTCCAACACCATAAACAGTAGCTTTGGAATTTACTCTTTTCAATACTTCAATCATTACATAACAGCCTAAACGATTGTCTAAAGCCTTACTCATTACTAAATTATTTGGGAATCTTTCAAACCAAGACTTAAATGTGATTGGATCTCCAATACTAATCATTTCTAAAGCTTGTTCCTTATCTTTTGCTCCAATATCAATAAACATGTCATCATATGGAACAACCTTTTTTCTCTCTTCAGGTTTAGTTACATGAGGAGGTTTTGAACCGATTACACCAGTCACATCCCCATTTTTAGAATGGATAACTACAGTTTGATTCATTAGCATTTGGTCATTAATTCCACCAATTGTTGCAAATTTAATAAATCCTTTATCGTCTACATGGCTTACCATTAAACCTATTTCATCCATATGAGATGCCAACATTACAGTTGGTCCTTTTTTAGAAGAACCTTTTTTAGTAGCTATAATATTGCCCATATGATCTATTTCAATATCATCTGCCACGTCTTTTAATTCTCTTTCAATAATTTCTGCAATATTTTCTTCAAATCCAGAGATTCCTGGAGTCATACAGAGTTCTTCTACTAAATCTATTTTTTCGTCAAAAGTCATACTTTTCACCTTATATTATAACTATTAGTTAAGGTAATTTATAAAATTTTCTTATTATTAATACATAAAATAATTTAAAATAAAAAAAGACCTATAAAATTTCTAATAATCAAAACTATAAAATTATCTTAATTAAATATTTTTAAATTATTCTCTTTAAAAAAAAAACAAAATAAAAATGAATATAATTAAAAAATTAACTCAATTTACTATTGAATGAATAAACTAATTAATTATTTTAGCCCGAATAATATAATAAATTCATATAAACTATTAAAATCTAAATAAAATTATTCTAAAAACTGTTAAATTTATTAATAATAATAAACATAAATATAAATTAATATAAAACATTATAATGAATGTTTAAAATTATATCATTTAAAGGATTAATTAAAACAGTTTTATATTAAGTTTAAATAGAGGAAATAAATATTAAATGATTAAGTTATTTCAGATTTAATAATCAAGATAATAAGTGAAACAATGAAAGCTGCAATAATAGGTTTAGGCGTAGAAGGCAAAAAAGCATTAAATTCCCTAATGAAACATGATTGGGACGTTTATGCAAGTGATTTAAATGTGAATATCAATTTAGATAACTTACCTATAAGCCTTGCTGAAGTAAATGTTTCTCCAAACAAGGACAAAATCAGTTTTGTTAAAGATAAATTAACAATTGATTTAGGATTCAACAATCAGGAAATTATTGATTCCTGTGATGCAGTTGTATTAAGCCCAAGCATATGGGGCAGTAGGATTGCAAAACATTACCAAGAGTCTGGAAAGCTCCTTTGTGATGTTAAAACTGATCACAGAGACATATTTACCATTGGAGTTACTGGAACAAACGGTAAAACCACAACCGTTTCAATGATTAAGGAAATCCTGGAAAATTCCGGCAAAAAAGTGCTTGTTGGAGGAAATGCTGGAGGCGGCTTTGAAGGATACTATGACCTTATTCTAGAAGCAGACAGTGAAAAATACGATGTTTTACTTATTGAAGTTTGTGATATGACAGTTGGATTCTGCAGCTATTGCTTTGACTTTGATTTAATTGCCTTAACAAATATGGGAAATGACCATATGGATGTTCATGGTTCAATGGAAGGCTATAAAGACTCACTAAAGGTATTCTTTAAGGATAAGACTGTTTTCCTAAATGAATGTCAAGAATATCCAGACAGCTTTAAGGAAGAATTTAAAGAATGCTCAAAAGAAATCATAGAGTATAGCGAAACAGATTATGAATTAAAGCTATTCGGTAAATTCAATAGATTAAATGCAGGTCTTAGCCAAAGATTATGCGAATATATTAATGAAAAGGTATTTCCTATAGATAACGAAACAATCGAATCAAGTCTAAATAATTTCAAACCAGTGAAAGGTCGTTTAGAACTTCTTAAATTAAATGATTGTACAATTTATATTGGAAAATCTGATAATTCCGATGCAATTAAAGTTATTCTTGATGAAGTGGACTTTACTGCAATATTCATTGGTACTCCAAGACATAATGAAAACCATAGATTAGACATATTAAATGAAGTTGTAAATGCAAATCCAGATGCAATAATATTATTCCCCGGTCTTGAAGATACCTTAGACCAAGCAATATACAGATTACATGGCTTAGATTATAATGGAAGAATAGAAATAGCAAACAATCTTGATGAAATAGTCTCTTTTGTAGCAGAATTCTCACATGAGCCTGCAATTTTCATAGGCGGAAATGGTCAAGAAACAATCATTAAGATACAGGAGAGACTGAAAGAAATATCAAATTCACTAAAATAATAAGATAAATAAAAAAAGTGATTAAAAATTCATAATATTTATAAAATTACTAAAAAAAGATTCAATAAACATCGGGAGTGTATTAATGAGTAAAAGAAATTTAACTAATAGAAACTCTTTTAAGATAGTTATTGCATTATTTGTAATAATTATTGTTCTTATGCCTGTCTCTATGGCAATAGGTAGCACTCAAAACCATCAAAATATGGCTGAAGTTTCAAAATTTGAAAACGGATCCACCATATTTGCCGGAGACAATATCATTGATAAAAACAAAATTAACAAGTATCCTATAATCTCAAATGTAGATGATTTAGGTTCTCAAATCCTTAGTGGACAACTGACTGACGCATTCTTTTCAATTTCAACAGGTGTCGTTCCTACTGCATCTAGTAAGATTGTCAGTGGAAACATTACTGATAATGGAGAGGTTCAAGGTTTCAAAGGTCCTGCATACATTGATATTGAAAATGACAAAATCAATGTGGTAAAACCTGGAAACTTTGTATATGGATTTAACACCCCTTACACTCAAGCAGTAATCGTGGAAGGCGGTCTTGACATTATCAACAACAAGACAAACCAAACCATTAAGCACATTAATGCTGAGGACATAACTAACGACACAGTTCCTGGAATAGTCAGTGAAGACACCATAAAATATTGGTATAACGCTTATCCTCAAGGTGCTAAATACAATCTTGAATTCTGTGTTGATGGAATAAACGATGGCCGTTCATACTTAACTCCAGAACAGCTTGAAGAGAAGTTCCCAGAAGCTTATAACTATTCCAAGAATTATCCTGGAGGATCTCCAGTAATGCTTTATAAGGAAAACGTGAATGAAACTGTCATAAGCAGCACTTACACATATTTAGGTTCACACCCTCAATACAACGATGCAAACAGGGAATATAATGCTAGACAATTCGTAACCGCATGGAATGGTACTGTAATTCCACCTCACTCAAGTGCATGCGGAAGAGAGGGAGTTTATTTCAGTGCAGTTAAGGAAGCAAATGCTGAATCAGGTACTGCTTCACATGGTGTATGTCCACCTGCAAGAGCCCTAAGAAATGCTGTTATGGCATTAGGATTCAGCTTGCCTGTAGGTATGGACTCTGGAGAGGATGCTGTGCTTTTCGGATACCACCCATCCACTGGAATCAGAATTGAAAACACCCTTGATTATCCTATCCAAATTCTAATGTGGACTGAAGGTTCAGGTACTGGAATGGAAATCGATGCAGAAGTTGTTGAGTATATTCCAAAGAATGCAACAAGTTCCAACAGTACAAGCTTATAAAAAAAACTTTATTTAAAAAATAAGAATTTATCAAAAGATTTCTTTTAAAAAAAAGATAATGAAATATATTCTTTATAATAAAGAAATCTTATATAAAGATAATATTTCTTATTTATATCATTAATAAAAAAAAAAAAAAAAAAAAATAATTATTAGGTAATATTTATGCTAAGCGTTTCAGCAGTCATAACTGCAGCTGGAAAAAATTCTAGAATGAGAAAAGATCAGGAAAAAAGAAATATTCCATTGCAGAACAAGCTTACACTCCCATTTGAATCAAGCACTGTTATTGAAACAACTATTGAAAATGTTTTAAATACAAAATACATAGAGGAATGTGTTATTGTACTTGGACATTATGAGAGCGAAATATTACCTTTAATTAATCATTATAACGACAAAAGAATAAAAATCATAAAAAACGATCCAATAGATGTAGGATTATCCGTTTCCTTATGGAATGGATTAAATAGCATCACATCAGACATTGCACTTTGTGTAACTGCAGACCAACCTACTGTAAGTTCAACCACTTTTAATAATATTTTAGACACTATTTTAAACTCAGAAAATCCAAAGAAAACCATATCTATTCTTAGACGTTTGGAAATTGGAAAACTGGACACTGCAGAGGGATTAGGAATGCCTTTTGCTGCAAGCCGATTAGAATTGATGGATTATATTAAGGATAAGGATGACAATTTAAATCCTATATTAAGAGAAATATTTGCTGATGGATTTGAATTCTATGGAATCAAAGAGAATCATCCTGATGAATTAATCAACATAAATCATTATTCTGATTACGAAAACCTAATATAATCTCATCAGCCAAGAAAAAACACCTTACAAATTTCAACTATTTTTATTTTATTTTATTTATTTTTTTAATATTATAAAAATAAGAATTTGTTTAAATACTTAATGAAAATTATTAAGTATAATATATGATTTATTATTTTACTTAATGAAAATAATTAAGTATAAAATATGATTTATAATTTTACTTATTGAAAATAATTAAGTATAATATATAATTTATAATTTTACTTAATGAAAATAATTAAGTGTATGATATATTTTATAATTTTACTTAATGAAAAACACTAATTAATAATATAATTAATTATTATACTGAATTAAAATTAATAAGTAATATATAAAAATTATCTATTACTTAATGAAAAATATTAATTATTATATATAATTTAATAATTTACTTAATGGAAATTAATAAGTATAATTTAAAAAATATTAATAAACTATATAAAAATAATGAAGTTATATTTAAAATTATCTATAAAATTAATAAAATATAAAAAAGAAATAAAGAAATAAAGAAATAAAGAAAATTAGAGAGAATTAAAAATAAAAATAAAAATAAAAACAGAAAAAGAATAAAATTATAGAAATAATATTAATTAAAGTTTTAAATCTATTTCAATAGGAAGATGCTTTGAACCTTCCACATCAACTAAAACTGTAGAAGATTTAACCTTATCCTTTAAGGACTTAGAGACAAAGAAATAGTCTAAACGAGCACCATCATTTTCTTCCTTATTCTTGAAATATGTGAATGATTCATCATCATTAAACAATCTTAAAGCATCAACATATCCTAAAGATTCAAGCTTGTCTAAAACAGTTCTTTCCTCTTCAGTGAAGGTAACTTTAGTGTCTTTATTGAAAATATCTATTTCTTTATGAGCAATATCAAAATCACCAGCAAGAATTACATTCTTATCCTTATTTTTCTCTGCAAAATATAATAAGGAATTAAAGTAATCTAATTTCTGATTAAAATTAGCCTTTTTACCATTTCCAGATGGAGAATAAACATTTACTAAAATAAATTCACCATAGTCTAAAACACATGTTCTATGGAATGCATCATTAGCCTTTTTAAAGAATCTTTTAATGATTTTAGGCTCATCTTTAGTAAAACTTGCTAATCCGCCAGATCTAGCACTTTCAGATTTCAAGAAATAAAAATTATAAGAACTATTTTCTAAAAATTTTTTATCCATTTGTTCATATTGAACTTTAGTCTCTTGCAATAATATTACATCAGGCTCTTTTTCAAAAATTGGATTAATATCCTTATTTTTTATTCTAGTCCTTATACCATTTACATTCCATGAAATAATTTTTAATGTACTCATTATATTTCTTCCTATAATTCCCAATAATTAAATAGTGTCTATTAAATAATATCGATTAAAATTATTAAAAATAATTAAATAAACCTTAAAAATTTATAAACAATATAATATTAGATTTTAAATCATATAAAGTTTTTTGAATATGAAATGATTTTTCTAGATTAAATAAAATAAAACTAAAACTATAACAAACTCATAAAAATTCAATATAATAATAATAAAAATAATAGAAAAACAAGCATAAAATATAAACAACAATAGTAGAAAACAAGCAAATATTTATATAAAAATAATATAAAAACTAGCAAAAATATAAATAAAAAAAAATAGTAGAAAAATAAGTAAAAAATAAAGGAATAAAAATTTTATTTTATGCCATATTTTGTAAACCATCAATTACTGGTTTTATATTATCCTTATGCAAACCAAAAGCGATTTCATCATCTTCAATGCCTGCATAGCCTCTAGAACCACTGCATGCTAAAGTAGCATTAGGTTTTCCAGTTACATAAGGTCCGCTGACTGCATCAGCACATAATGATTGAATTCCAGCAAATTTAGCTTCTAACATTTCACCGCTATTATAAACAATAGCTTGAGTAATTTTCATACCAAATTTAGGATTAGTTATGATTACAACAACATCAGGTTCAAAATTAGCCTTTTCCAATGGAGCATATACTAAACCATAGCTTTTTTCATCTTTTCTGGATATATTATCCAATACGCTTTTTGCAGTTTCTACAGATTCAAATCTGCCTAATGTATAGTAAAATTCTCCAGATGCAATTTTAGGAGGAAGTTCAGTCAATCCCATAGCAGAAGATCCTCCAGTACATTTTTGCTCTTCAGCAGTAGAGTAGAATAAATCCCCTTTACTTGCTTTTGTAATCATTTCACAGTGTCTTAAGGATTCGTCAATCTTTTCAATGCCTTCAGGAACTTCATCTTCACCATTAATGAATTTGACAGCAACAGGCAATCTTTTCAATTCAAGCTCATCAATAAGAATCTTAGAATAATTTGCATTTTCTCCAATATCATATTCCATAGAATCACCATCATTTTCTTAATTAATTATATATTTTAGTATCATAGTATATTAAGATTATGAATTATTATTCATAATAGATTAAATAAAAAGAAATTAATTAAATTAATTAAAATAAAAGAAATTAATTAAAAGAAATTAATTAAAAGAAATTAATTAAAAGATTCAAATATTCGATTAAGGAATTGTAAATGGAACTTTGCTTTTATCGTCTTCATTCTTTTTCTTTTTATTGCAGAATGTTCTAAAGTCACAAGCAGTACAGGTTCTTAATTCTGCATCAGCTCTCCAAGCCTCTTTAATACTGGAACCATTTAATTCCTTTATCATAGAGCTTTCTATCTTATTTACAACCTCATCAAACTCAAGCAATGAATCATCAATTAAGTCCTCTTTGATATTCACTATTCTAATGGACCTATCCATCTTAAACTTATCTGACAAATCCCTATGAATTGGCAAGTCTTCTTTTTCATTCCATTCGTTTAAAAGCATCCAATCCTCTTTAGATATTGAATCAATAGGAATATCTGATTTATTATTTCTTAAATCTTCCCTAATGGCGACCAAGTCACCAGTAGATGGAACTAATTCATTTAAATAAAAAATTATGCCGCATATTACAGGCTTAGCATCCTCTTGCATAGACCTAAGCCAAGCATATGTTAAAATCTGCCATTCATGTTGAATCCAAGTCTTATAATCATCTAATGAACTGTTGTCATCATTAGAATCATCATTCAACAAATGAATATTATTCATATCAAAATCTTTCTTATTTGGAGCGCAAGGCCTTCTCATACCCTTATAATCAATGATAATCTCATATTCATCATCAGGGAATCTTTTTAAGATATCATTAAACTCCTTATCATTTGCCAAATATTCTAAAATCTTATTAACTTCCCCATTAGACGAAATATCACCAATATTTGAATTCTCAAAATCACCAATATCATCTGAAGATATTACTAAAAAACTGTCTAATGTTTGCTGGAATGAATTTCTTTGAGATTTGTCCATAATTTTATCATCTTGAGATTCTTTACTATCTTCCTTGATTGAATCAAGGTCTTTAGCCATTACATCATTAGTTTTATCATTGATTATTGAAGAGATCTCATCTAACTTTAATGAGCTTAAAACATCTATTACACCATTGATTGAATAATACTCTGACCTTGCATTTCCATTTTCATCTAAAGGCATATTTCGAATTCCCTTAATCAAAACCTCTGCATCCTCAATTAAAGGAAATAGATGAGGACCCCAAATGTTAATTGACCTATCTACCCTTGCACTATACATGTTCTCCTTTGGACCATAATTACTGAGATAATCATTAGGAGGATTAAGCCCTTTAACCTTTAATCTTTTTGTGATGATATCCTCTATTGGCTTTATTTCCTTTTCCCAATCCCATGGAAAGTCTTTTTTATCTGAAGAATTCCATTTCAAATAGGCCTCTTCCATAACTCCATGAATGAATTCTCCAAACCACAATTGAATAGGCATAGATGGAGGGAGATTTCCCTTATTTTGATAGCGATATTGGAGATTGCAAGTAAGAAATGATAATAAATCTCCAGTTAAGCTATATTCTGGAATAATATACTCCTTAGAACGTGTTGATAACTTCATTTTTACACCCTAAATAATAATAAATATACATGAAATTTGTTAGTAAAACATAAAATATTTATATAACATAATTAATTTTAATAAGTAATATTTTTTAAAACCAAAAAATCAAAAAAAAACATATTTTAATTAATAAAATTATTAAAAAATTATAGACATTTGAAAATAATTTTATAAAAAATATCTTTAATTTAATTAAGATAATGGCTGATTAAATTAAATAAATATCATCAAAACCTATAAATTCTTCCTCCCTATTCCAACCTAATGCAACATTAGGTATTTTATGCAACTTATCTTTTGTCTTATATCCATCAATATTCGGATTTAATCCAACCAACAATAAAACATCCTTAGCTCTTGAAAATGCAACAAAGTATAGCCTTGTCAAGTCATCGAATGCCCTATCCTTTGAGTCCCTTCCACTTGCACCTAAAGAACTGTACTTTCGTATCCGATCCTGTATCAATGATGACTTATCTGGCTTTTTAGGAAATCTTAAGTTGGATTCCCTAACTGTGTTCTTCTTAAATCGAGATCCAACATCAACGATTACGAGAGGAAACTCCAATCCTTTTGACTGGTGAATGGACATGATGTTTAATCTGTTTGGAGGAATGATTTCAAATAGGTTCTCATCAATTTTCACTCCACCAGTGGCTATAGGAACAAAAATATTCATTAATGCCTCATTGATAGAGGCTTCCTCATCCTCAGCAGATGTGAATAGAATATTTGAGGAATATTTATTAAAGAAACTTGTCTGATTGATAGTTTGAGTAATCGCCTTAAGGTAAACAACTCCCTCATCATCATTTTGGAAATCTTCAAGCCAAGTGACCAACTTATATGCAAGCTCCATTAAGCTAGCCTTTTTAGGCCATTTTAGATTTTTGGAATCTATAGAATTGAAAGGCTGCCTAACTTGCCAATGAATAATAAAGTCCTCAAGGGAAATGGGACTGTGAGGTTCTGGATTTTTGTCCTTAACATATGATTGTGCCTTTTTTCTCCATATTGCCATATTGCGTGATGCAAGACGAGGCAATTTCTTGTATTTATTCTGATATGTTGAACTTGGATCTATGCACTCAAGCATCAGTCCACAGAAGACTGCAACAGATTCAATATCCTGCAAATCCTGACCTCTTGGATTGAATACCTTAATTGGATGTCTAAGTTTTTCCAAACGCTTTTTAAGTATGAAAGGAAACTTACGGCTTGATGCAGTAACCTCTTTAGGAGAATATGTCAAGAAGGCTATATCTTCAGGAGAGCCGGATTCCTCGTCTAGCTCTATGACTATGCTCTCTTCCTTTTGAGCAAGCTCAAAGGTTGATTTCTTGTAATCTTCAAAAGCGGTTTCAATATCTGTATTAAGCTTCTTATTAATGTCCTTATTCAAGACCCTTTTGACTTTACGCTTGACCTTTCCCTTCCTGTTCAATTCATCCAAAAAGATAGCCAAATCCTTTGCAAGCTGTTCTTCAGTATTTCTAAACATTCCAAGAATCGGTATCTTAGGAGTCTCCATTTCATCTGGATTATCACTATCTTCGCAACTGCGGGATTCTGGATAGATAATCTTAGGCTTTTCCTTTACACGAGCATCCTGATATTCATCATCCAATTCAACAAAATCATTACATAAGTCAATGATATTGCTGCTTGATCGATAGTTAGTCTTAAGATTAACTTCCCTTGCATCTATTCCAATTCTGCTTACCCTTTCAATGAAATCAGTGAACAAGTCAACGCTAGCTCCTCTGAATCTGTATAATGACTGGTCATCATCTCCAACAACTGTAATGTTTCCATTATTCTTTATTGCAGATTCTGCTATAGTAAAGTAAATGCTTTCCTGAAGAAGGTTAGTGTCCTGATACTCATCAATCAAGATAATCTTAACCTCATCTAAAAAGCTATCCAACTTGCCTGCCTTTAACCTATTTAAGAATTCAGTCTCAAGCATAGCAAAATCAAATATGTTTTGGCTTTTAAGGGTTCTTTCATAATTTTGAATAATGTCTAAGGCTATTTTTTTTCCTCTTTCACTATCCCTTACGTCTTTCAATATATCATTGATATCAACCATGTTATAATAGATATGCTCCTTTATGCTAAGTAAAGTGTCTGCCATTGCAGTCAAGTTCTTAACCTTAGGCTTTTGTTCAATTTGAGATTCCTTTCCAGTGATTTCCGCCAAATACTCCTGCAAAGCCTCATGCATATATAGGTCATCCTTCAATAGACATTCATTTATCATTACAGAGTTGGCTACAAAATCCTCAATAAGTATAGGAGGGCTTGTACCAGGGTCCCTATGAACCCTTAAGAGCTCATCAGCTATACTGTCTATTGTTCCCACATTGATTTGATTGAAATCAAGATTTGTAAGCTTTTTTAATCCAGAGTCATCAGTAATCTCACCATTTACAATCTTATTCATTATGACAACTCTCATTTTCTTTTTTAGCTTATCTCCCCAACTTAAGATACGGGATAAAAGCTCAGATGCTGCCTTTTTAGTAAATGTAGTTGCCATTATTTCCTTTGGCTGAACATCGTCGACAAAAATGAATTTCAGTATCTTCAATACCATAACTGTAGTCTTTCCAGAGCCAGGCCCTGCTACAATGAACAATGATTCAGCTTTATCTGATGAGATTGCTGCCTTTTGGTCTTTATTTGAGGAAATATCCCTTTCCAATATTTCCACAACAAGTCTTTCAAATTCCTCATAACTTATCAACTAATCACCCCATAAATAATAGTAATAAATAATAA
>ONYG01000054.1 GCA_900321995.1 uncultured Methanobrevibacter sp.
GCATTTGAAATTGAATTCGAACTTTAAATAGTTTGAATTAATTTCTTCTTTTTTTCTTTTTATTTATTATATTTTATTTTTATTAAAAAAAATTATAAAAATAGCTTATTTTACAAAATACATACAAAAATTAACTCATTCTTTTTATTTTTTCTTATTTTAATCTTAAAAATTAATTATTTAGTTTTAATCCATCATTTCTCTAGATCGTTCCATAGTGTTCTTGCCACACTTAGGGCAAGGCTCCTTCAAGCTGATTTTATAAAATTCCTCACCGCAGAGAGGACATATATTCTCATCAAACATTTCCCCATCCAGATTATAATTTACATTATCCTCTGATGAATTAATGCAAATGATAAACTCATCAAATTTATTCATATTGTTTTCTATATGCTTTAGATAAAACTCAATGTCCCTTATCAATTGACTTGAATTAAAACCTGTTTTCTTATTGTTTAGGTAATGATTAAAATTCAATTCATAAAGATTATAAACATCATTTTCCCTAATGAAATTGCCTATTTCATCAAGGCTCCGATTTTCATTCACCATATCTATTAATTCCTTATGAAAATCAATGACTTCCAAAAAGAAATCATGCTTTTTAGGAATATAGTATTTTAGAAAATCGATTGTTGCATCTGTAGTGTAAATGCTGGAATCTGGACTAAAGCGATAAATTCTCACTGTCTTATCACAGCTTTGACAATATTTTTCAATGATTCTTCCTCGAATCAAAGAGTCTTCACCATAATCAGAGCTTGTGAATAAAGGCATATACTCTTCTATACAATCCATCTTATCATCAAAGCAGAATCTATAGTTATGATTTGAAAAATAAAAATCACAAGATTTGCAATGATAATTAATCACTCGAGACATGTTCTCTCCTAAATTTAACACTAATAATTCACGTCAAAAATTCTAAATAGCCAACAAAACTTAATCATAAAATCTCTAAATAAACTAAACTAAAACTTAATCATAAAATCTCTAAATAAACTAAACTAAAACTTCATGCCATAATATTTTAAGAATGCTTTCATAAGATTTAAAGACCTATTAACGCTTCCACTTGCAATCTTACCATGAGGTGTAACCACTTCACAAGTGACAGAGGTAATCTTTGCCAAATTAAAAACGTCTTCAACTGCTCCAGGATATTCAACTCCTGCCTTTTTATAAATCAATTTAGAATAGCCAGTTGTTTTAGCAATATACTTTGCAAGAGTAGCGCTAGATGCTGTAGGGGAATAAGTGCCCATAGCCACATTTTTACCAGGATCTCCACAGGACGTGTACAATGGAAATCTCCAACTGCATTTACCTTAAGGGATTTTGCATATTGGACCAGCTTATATGATATTGTTCCTTTCTTATCGGCAACACCATTCAAATTCACACCATTATAATATCTTTGATTTAAAGCAGTTGACTTTGGACATAAAACAGGGATAATGTAAACAGTACCGCTTAGTTTGGATTTGGAATTATAAATAGAATTGATTAATTTAAATGCTGCAGCTTGAGATGCAAGCTCATTTCCATGTACGCCCGCCACGATAAATACCTTTTTGCCACTGCCGTTACCAAATTGAATTAAAGGAGTGCCATTATTGCAATAGGACACAATAAAATTTGTTAAGCTTGATTTTGGAATATTCTTCCAAAGAACAGAGTTCTTCTTAATGTTTCCTTTAGAACCCCATTTCAATAGGCTAAGCTTATAAGGATTTTGGGAACTTACTGTAACATTATTTGACACAGAACTTGCATAATAATTCTTATTTGTAGAGAGTGATGAATTAATAGGATATTTTCCAATTTTAAGATTGATTGATAAATTTACAATACCATCAGCATCAGTTATCTTATAATATGTTTTTGAACCTATTTTTAATGCTATCTTAAGATTAGCAATTGGATTGCCATTATCACTTGCCTTTACCTGGAACTTATCTGAATTTCCATATTTCTTATTTAAATTTGATGTCTCCAGAGTAATTTTCTTTTTAGTAATTTTAATTGTGTTTTTATCTACTAGAGACAAATCATTTTCATTTGAAACAAAAGAACTAGTAATATTGTAGATGCCAGGAGACAGATTAATCATTAAATATGCAGTTCCGCTCTCATCAGTTGTCTTATTATATGTTTTTGATAAAACTGTAAAAGCCACTTTAGCACCTGAAATTGGATTTCCATTAGAATCAGTCAATTTAGCTGTGAAATTCTTTGACTTATAGCTTGCATTCAAATCATCAGTTGTTAATACAATATTATTTGAAATAGATGCATTAGCATTAGAATCAGAATTGGATTCCCCTAAGACAGATTTAGCTAAAATAGATTTATGCTCTAAATCACCATTATTGTCCACATCAACAGAATTCCCCTCTTCCAAAATAAAATTAGAACTAGAATTTAAGGAAGAAATATCCGAAGATTCACTTGCATAAACTGAATTAAATCCAATAGCTATAAAAAATATCAAAAATAAGATTAATATCCCTTTAATTGAATTAAATTCATTAGTTTTCATACTATCATATTAATGTATATAAAAAATTATTAATAAATATTTTTAAAAAAAAACTTAAAACTCTATAATTTTTTCATTAAAATGCTTAACTATACTAAACAAATTCAGCAAATCTATAAGAATAATGAATAAATGACTATTCTCCAATGAAAACCAAATCAATAGTTCTATTTCTTCTAGGGCCATCCAACTCTATAAAAAATATGGATTGCCAAGTTCCTAAATCTATTTTGCCGTTTATGATTGGAATGGTTTCAGAAGATCCTAGCAAAAATGATTTAAGATGAGAAGCGGCGTTATTGTCAATCACATCATGATCATATCCATTTTTATCCTTAACCAAATCCTCTAAAATAAACTCAAAATCATTCAATAATCCTTTTTCATTCTCATTTACAACTATGGCACTTGTAGAATGTTTAGTAAAAACTGCCAATATGCCTTTTTCGATACTATCTTCACCTTCATTTATCTCATTAAAAGCAGTTTTAATCTCAGAGCTAATATCGATTATCTGAAAATGAGAATCAGTATTGATTTTTAAAGATTTGTTTATAACTGTCATGAAAACACCTATAATTATAATTTGTTTTTTAAAGTATTAAAATTAAATTTTAAAAAAAGATTTATATGAAACAAAGCAATAATTAATAATAAATAATTAATATAAATAATTAATAAATGATTTATAACAAATGATTAAAATATTAAATAGCAAATCTTTTTATTTAATTATTTTAATTAAATTAAAACATATAAACGGTGATATGATATGATAACTTGTAATGTTTGTGGTCATTTAAACGATCTTGGTGCATTAATTTGTGAAAATTGTGGTTCTGATTTATCAGATAGTCCTGATTTAGGCGGATTCGATGATGATGACGATGACTAATAAATCAATAATTATTTTAAAAAATTAACCCTAAACTAAAAAAAACTAAAAAAAGTAAAAAAATAAAACTAAATAAAAAAATTAAAATAAGTAAATTTGAATTACAAGATAGAAAACCAGCTTATTCAATATTAATTTTTATTGTTTTAGCTCGTTCTCTTTCTTCAGCCTTTTTCTCTTTGATTTCATTTAACTTTTCAGTGAAATCTCTAGCATTTTTTAATTTAACTTCGATTTCAGCAAGTTCTTCTTTTAACTGCATTTCATCCCTAAGCAAAGAGTTAATGTAATCCTCATTTCCATTATTAAACTCTTCATAAAGCTCTAAAATTTCCCTTGCACTTAATGGGGAATCTTCTTTTAAGAAACGTTTAGTGTGAGGCTTTACTCTAACACTTAAAGGTTGCAATCTTTCTTTTCTATCGTCTCTTCTTCCGGACCTTGTTTTAGATTCCTCATATGCACCCCAAAATTCAGTGTTTAGATCTTGTAATGCCTTTACCCTATCTTTAAAAACCTGTTCAAGGTCCCATATGTTAAACTCTTCTACATCATCATAATCCTTAGATTTGAATCCAGAGTTATCAAATTCGTAATTTTCACTTTTTTGTTCATTATCATTATTTATTTCATCATAGGCAGCCATAATTTAATCCCCCATATAACATATTCATATTTTGTAATACATAAATTATTTTTGTATACATTAATCTGTCATACAAAATATATAAATGTATTCATTTTTAGAACATTTTACTTTTAGAACATTTTATTTTTAGAACATTCATTTTTATAACATTTATTTTTAGAATATTCATTTTTAGCACATCTATTTTAACAAAAGCAAATTAGGAAAAATAAACATTATACAAACATCAATAAATTAAAAAATATAGTGAAAAATATAAAAAGAATATAAAAAAAATATGATAAAAGATATTAAATACTTTAAATATA